>QIGB01000067.1 GCA_003228815.1 Chlamydiota bacterium
CGAGTTTGATAGGTAAATTTCATGAATCTATGAGGATTTTTGCAGCCTCTACAAGTTTTTTGTTTTGCGTGCTCCTAGCTCCATACAAACGAGCAGAAAAGACGGTGATGATTTCTAATACGTCTTTTGCCAGTTCTTCTTCAAACGAGCAGTCTTCTCCCTGATTGATGATAACCACTTCTACATGGTTTGCCTCGCAAAGTGCAAAAATCAGTTCTGCTCCAAATCGCAAGAGCCTATCTTTATGCGTGAGCACTAAGCGAGAAATTTCTTTGTTCAGTATAGAATCAAGGACTTTTTTAAGCCCCTTTTTTCGATAATTCATTCCAGATCCAAGGTCTGAAATGATCTCGTATTTCCATCCTTTTGCAGAGCAGTAGTACGTAAGAAGAGCCTTTTGTCTTTCCAAATCTTTTTTCTGATCATGGCTGGACACTCTGGCATAGGCAAGAGTTAGATCAGTCTCAATACGCTTTTTTCCAAGAAGTTTGTCTCGACTATAATAACGCGTTCCACCCTCTGATTTTCTATCAGGTTTCAGACAACCAGAAATCTCCCAACGTCTCATCGTTTGAATGGACACACCTAGAATTTTTGCTGCTTCACCAATCTTGAAAAATCTGTTCATTTGAACATATACTAATAGATATGCATAGATTTATGCAAGCAGTTGCGAACCCTCTGTACTGGACAAAATTTTGCGGCTAAGGGCGAGCGAGGCAAAATCGAATTGCACCGATCGACGAAGGCCATAGCCAAGAGGCTATGGACAAGAAGGCGGTGGGATTAGGTAAAGCCGCAGCCGCACTTAGAAGTGAAATTTAGTCCAGTACAGAGGGCCAAACCAATGGGATGTAAGAATGATACCTGATACAATCTTGCAAAAAAAGCTTCCAGAGAAATCTCTGGAAGCTTTGGTGTTTGGGTTACAAATCTAAACCATCTTACGCTTCTTCATCAAGTCTCAAAAATGCAAAAGGTTCCTCAGCTAGCGGTGATAGCGCTGGGTTGGCAATGTGTTTTTCAATCGCGCTCTTACAAGCAGGGTAGATTTCACTCAAATCGTTTCCGGAATTATTCTTGAGATTCTCAAGAAGCTCAAGAGCAGTATCATAATTGCGTTGATAATAGGTAACCTGTACTTCCAACCAGCTCACCATTGATTGCAAGTAAGGAGGGGCTTCTGACTGAAACGGCTTAGCCTCCCCTAAAGCTGCTAATGCTATTTCAATATTTTCTAAGGGGCTTTCAGCTCTATTTAAACAATCATCTGCCACTAAACCGTAACTTTCAAAGAGATAATGCACTTTCGTAATTCCAGATAGATGATTAAAATCAATAGTTGTAGCAATCGTATTTAGTACCTGCAAAGCTTCTGAAAACTGCTCATTGCTGTTGAGCTCGGTAAATGTGTCATTTAACATGACTAAAGAATTGCAATTACATGGAGGTGCAATAGGCGATGATGCCGAAGGACTCGGTGAAACTGACTGCATATACAAAAATCTCCTCACTTTAAATAAAAAAATGTATATATCAGCATTTATTGTAACAAATTAGTTTGTATTCAGTCAATTCATTAAAGTTTATTGAAAGAAATTTGAGTTTTCTGAACGAAGAAAGAAAAAAGCTTCCAGAGGGGGATCTGGAAGCAGTTAGGTGTTAGTCTTAGTATGCAAAAGGATTATTTTCTAGCGGTGATTGCGCTGGGTTTGCTCTTTGCTCTTCAATCCTGGCTACATGTTCTGGGTAATTATGCAAAATCGTGACATTTCTCAGAGCATCAAGGGCAGCATCGCATTCATTTCGGTAGTAATGAGCCGCAGCCTTCATATAAATAAGAGATATTCGTCGCCCTACATTATCTGCTACCACAAGACCCCTTTGTGTTGCCTCAAGGGCTATTCCAGCATTACCTAAAAGAGGTTTCTTTCCCATTGGAGTTATGCAACATTCTGCTATTTCAAAGTAAACACCTGCGAGAAAAGACGGCTTGTTAAAATCTATTATATTCTCACAATTCAATTCCTGAATTTTTTGTAATACTTGCAAGGCTTTAGGAAATTGCTCGCTTGCTATATGAGCAGATAATTGTTGATCAAATTTTTGTAACTTCACACAAGCACAAGGGATATGATGAGAAATGCAATCTAAAAGGTGTTGTACCATATAAAACCATCCTTATTTTAAAAAAAATATTAATCGAATAAAAGCTTGGAGTTATTATGACAAATTCATCCATTCGAGGTCAATTATTATAAAAAAAAGCTTCCAGAGGAGGATCTGGAAGCTTTGGTGTTGTGGTGAGTGCTCTTCTTTGGGGGAGATAGAGTCCCCTGCCCGATGCTGCTCAAGGAGTGTATCATGCAAACACAATCCCTAGGAGTATTTTTCGTACCACCTTTGCAAAAGGTGTAATTCGTTACTGATAATCCATCATAATTTCTTTGACTTTTTCTTCAACAGAATTTTCTGCAGCAATTTTTCCGCTCGCTAATTCATTTAATGTATTTAAATCGATTCTGTATGCCTTCTCAGACAGAAATGCAGCCCTTGCATTTCGTACTTTTTCAAGCCAAATTATGTTCTGATTTTTTTTCGCGGCATCTTCCATTTTGTCGAGTTTTTCAAGTGTGATCGCAATTTTTTTGTTTGTGGTGTCTGTGTTTGTTTTGCCGTGGTGGCTTCCCACATCAAGGAGAAGCGATTTGATGTAATATTCGGTTTCCAGTGCAGAAATTTGATTTTCAATCGTGCTCTCTTCTGTTTCTGGAATGTGGAATTTGAGGTTTTCAAGTTCGATGAGTGCTGCACTTTCTTCTTCAGATTGAGAAAAGAAAGCAATCGAGTCGATTCTCTGAACAATAGCTAGAGATGGGTTTGCTGCTATGGCATCGAGAAGACGCTGGTTGCGATCTTGGTTTTGCACTCTGATTCCGGCGCGGTATCTTTGGCGGTTTTCTGTGATTTTCTCGGGTGTGATCTGCATCGCAGCTTTTGCACTCTCAAATATGCCTCGCAATGCTCCTGCTTTGCCCGCATTTTGATATTGCTCGTGAAGCTTACTAAGAAAGTTGTTGTAGTCCCCTTTTTGGTAAGCATCTTCGACTAGTTGTACGATTTCAACGCCCACTGGCGGTAGATGATCTTCTGTTCCATGAAGGACGTTTTGGGAACTCATTGAGATGATCAGCGCTAAGAATTCTACGATCCACTTCTTCATCCACTTTCTCCTTTTATAGATTATTCTTTTCGGATGTAATATTTATTATATAGGGTTTCGATATAAATATGAAAGCATAAAATTAAAAATAATCAATCCCCATGGCAGATCGTACGTCTGATAATGTTTTCGCCGTAGTGAGGCGGGCTTTTTCTGTCCCCTTTTTCAAAATTTCCATTACCCCTGCTGTGTCTTTTGCGTATTCTTCCCGCTTTTTACGAATGGGCTCTAGGAAGGCTTGCAGGACTTCATTGAGGTATCGTTTCACGATTACGTCGCCGAGTCCTCCTTTCTGATAATGGTCTTTAAGCTCTTGCACTTTTTCAGTATTGGTGTCGAAGGTATCGAGGTAGGTAAAGACGGGATTTCCTTCTACTTTTCCGGGATCTTCAACACGAATGTGACCGGGATCGGTAAACATTTTCATTACTTTTTTCTGAATTACATCTGGCGAATCGGAAAGATAGATGCAATTGCCGAGGGTTTTGCTCATCTTCATCCCCCCATCGGTTCCTGGAAGACGTGCCATCTTGGGAAGGAGTGCTTCCGCGCGGACAAGAACTTCTTTTTTGTACGTTTGATTAAAATGACGGACGATCTCATTGGTCTGCTCAATCATGGGAAGCTGATCTTCACCAACGGGAACGAGATTGGCTTTGAACGCGGTGATGTCGGCGGCTTGGCTCACGGGGTAGACCATGAAACCGGCGGGAACGGCCTCGCCAAAGCCTTTTTGTTTGATTTCGGCTTTGACGGTGGGGTTGTGTTTGAGACGATTCCATGTGACAAGATTGAGATAGTAGGAGGTTAGCTCAAAAAGTTCTGGAAGAAGAGACTGAATGCAAATGGTGGTTTTTTCTGGGTCAATGCCAACAGCAAGGTAATCGAGAGCCACTTCCAGGATGTTTTCTCGCACTTTTGTGGACTCTTTAGCATGGTCGGTGAGGGCTTGGGCATCGGCAATCATGACAAATTGTGTACAAGTATCTTGGAGCTGGACGCGATTTAGGAGGGATCCAATATAGTGTCCAAGGTGCAAGGGGCCTGTGGGGCGGTCTCCGGTCAGGATGATTTTCATCTTTTTCTCCATTTTCTTCTTGCATATATTACGAATCTATGGGATTTATTTCAGTGTGTCTATCAAAAATTATCATATTTTAAAGAGTATCGGCAAGGGCGGAATGGGCGAGGTGTTTCTTGCCCATGATGCGGTGTGCGGGCGAGACGTTGCTCTCAAGCAGATGCGTGATGAATGGAGAGAAAATCCGACGATGCAGGAGCGTTTCCTTCGAGAGGCACGCATTGCTGCTCAACTCTCTCACCCTAGTATTATCCCGATTTATTCGATTGAAGAGTCGTTTTATACAATGGCCCATATCGAGGGAGAAACGCTGAAAGAAATTTTGAAAAAGACGAAGGAACAGAGTAAAAAAGGAGAACCCTTGCATCCCATAGGCTCTTCTGTACCTGCTCTTGTTCGGATTTTTTTAAGCGTATGCGGTGCGGTGGGCTATGCCCACAGTCGCGGGGTGTTGCACCGCGATCTTAAGCCGGAAAATATCATCGTTGGAAAGTTTGGTGAGGTGATCATTCTCGATTGGGGGCTTGCTGATTTCATCGCCCAACCGGAAAAGAATGGACTCGATTTTAAGGAGGGCAGTCCCCAATTGACCCAACCGGGAAAAATCCCTGGAACGCTTCTTTATATGGCTCCTGAACGGACTTTTGGTGCAAAGTCTTCCGTGCAAACTGATATCTACTCTCTTGGGGTGATGCTGTATCAGATTTTGACTCTATCTTTTCCTTTCCATCGCAAGTCAGTAAAAGAATTCCGCAAGATGCACCAGCACGAGAAAATTCTCGATCCCGAAGAGGTAGCTCCTGATCGAGAAATTTCTCCGCATCTGACGAGTATTGTCTTGCGGTGCTTGGAAAATAATCCAAGCAAGCGGTTCCAGATGATGCATCAGCTGATCCGAGAACTTGAAAACTACATCGAGGGCATTCCAGAATGGCAAGAGGCAAAACAGCTCAAGCTCGATCGCAAAGATGACTGGCAATTCCAAGAAAATATTGCTCTTGCCAAACACAGAGCTTTGATGCGGGGTCTCGAATCGGTGGAATGGGTCAATTTGATGATTTCCAAGGCGCAATTTCCAGGAAATGTTTTGATCGAAACCGAGCTCACTATCCATGAAGGAAATAAGGGAGTGGGTTTTCTTTTTTCTGTTCCGGAAATTTCTCTTCCCAAGGCAATTGAGGAGGCCTATTGTTTGTGGTTTTCAGATCAGGGTGTGCGTCTCTACCGCTCCAATGTCGAGGTTTTTCATGCCGATCAGGTCGTTTTGGAAAAAGAAAGGGCCTATCGCATTCGCATCACTAACATTGATAATCATATTCGTTTGTTTTTAGATGGTGTGCAAAAGTTTGGATTTCTGAATGTGATTCCCTTGTCCGGAACGCGGATCGGCCTTTTCTTGCGCGATGGAGCTTTTACAATCGATTCTCTAACAGTTTCCGTGGGCAGTCAAAACATCATGGTGAACTGTCTGGCTGTGCCAGATGCCTTTTTAGCGCGAAAAAGCTATGACGAAGCATTGCAGGAATACCGCAAAATCTCCCACTCGTTTCCGGGAAGGGCTGAAGGGAGGGAAGCGACGTTTCGCGCTGGGCTCACTCTCTTGAAAAAAGCGGAAAAGCATAAGCAAAAAAACAAGCGGGAATCGCTGTTTAGCGAGGCGCTTGTGGAATTTGAAAAGCTCCACAATACCCCAGGAGGGCCCCTCGAATATTTGGGGAAATCGTTTGTCTATAAGGCGGGCGGTGAATTTCAAGAGGAGGCAAAATGTTTAGAGCTAGCCTTGCGCAAATATCCCAAACATCCTCTGAAACCGATCTTGGTCGAAAATATTCTCTCTCGTTTGCATGAATCGAGTCAGTCTAATCGACAGGTGGCCTATCTTTTTGCACTCCTTGTTCTGCGCCATCTCGCACATCTTCCCGATGCAAAAATGATTGCCGATGTGCTCGACAAACATCTAGAGCCCCTTCCGTTTTTTACTCCCAGTGAAAGGGGCAAGGACAATTTGATCATTCAACTTGCTTTCTGGCTCAGCCTGCCAAATGTTTTGGTGGAAATGGTAGAAAAGGGAGATATGTCCACTAGCGATGCGCAAAATGCGCATGTCGCCCTCATCTTGCTAGGTGAAGAGAAAAATGCTGATCTTTCGATTTTAGACAAAGAATGTCCTGAAATCACCCACGCCTGTTTTGAATACTCTCTGAGGAAGGGAATCTCTCTGCCTAAGCAGCCTCACCCGCTTTGGACGGCACTGAAGGAGAAAAATTGGGAAAAGGCACAAGAAATTCTTGAAAAACTGCCTCCAAAATGCGTGCAGGATGAAGAAAATCTTGCTTTTTTCTTATATGGCTGTTTCCTTGCCGGAAAAAAGGGAGAGAAAGAAGCCGTTGCTCATCTGACAAATATTTCTGAACGCGCTTTCCCCCCGACTTCTGCTCTGCTTTCCCACTTCTTGATGGGACGGATCAACCTCAAGAATGGGTGGATCGAGAAAGCTTTTTCCTTTGAAAAGCTCCGCCTCATGCAAGAGCTCGAGCTGTTTTCTCTCTGTCTGGGAGATGAAAAGCTGCAAAAAATCATTAAACAGCATGCAAAAAAAATGGATTCGTGATAAAATTTTTCCTCATTTTTAAACGGTTTCTTACGACAGGAAAAAAAAATCATGTTTCTGACAATTTCTCGTCATGAAGTATTGGCTCATCAAGGAATTCGTATGCCCTATTCTGGCAGACTTTTCTATGATTTGTGTGCCTATCGAGATCAAGAAGTCAAAAAAAGCTATTCTCTTTTCACTCGAGTCACTTGCGAGCTGGCTTATGTAGGTCTTGCCGTAATCTCATTAATCGAAGCTATCGTCCGCATTCCGATCGCTTATATCGGTGCAATTTTCTCATCGAATCGAAGCAATTGGCACTCGGGAGCAAATTCTGCGATATTAACAACCTTCTATTGCCTCTGCAGTATTGTATGTAACCTTTTTGTCAAAAATATCAAGGACACTGTCATCCAATTTGACTGCTCTTTGCGTGCTCCCCTTGCCAATCAGTTCCTCTTTCAAGCTTGTGAGGAAGGAGAATATGACTTAGTCAAACAATTTCTCGACGAGGGGAAAGTCGACCCACATATCGTGGATGAAAATCAGCGAGTCTCTACTGCCTTGGTTCCCTATTTGATGGGCCATATGAAGCTGCAAAATTTGTTTCAATTGAATCGTTTTGAACAAGGATATCTCAAGATAAAACGACTCTCCCATTGGTTGAGTCTGGAAGGGAAAATCCAGCTTGAAGATCACCCACTCAACCTGGAAGGGGCTCCTTCTCATTGGTTCTTTGAATCCCTTGCGGAATCTCTTCAGCGGTTCACGACTTGGAACGCTTTTGAAGATCTTTCCCTTTCTCAAGAAAAAGCAAAAATCTTACAAAAAGCTCTCATGAAAGCCTATTCGGTGCATTCTTCTGAGGCAATCGCAAACCGCGCAGCGAAAGGAAAACTCACTTTTTTCAGCTCTGGATGGTATAACCATGGGATTTGCCCCGTAATCTACGGAAACTATCTAGCGATTGGCAATAGGGGGCCAGTCCCATCGGACAGCTCCACACTTGAAGTTTTCAAAATTGATCCCAGTTTAATGACTCCAGAAATTGTTGAAGAGATCCTCATGCATCAATACTTAGATGCAGAGACCGGAAAGAACTATTTCTATCATGTTCTTCCTGCAAAACTCTCTCGCCTCGGAAAACCAAAAAAAGATAAGCTTTGCCACTCTTTTAGAGAAATTGCCCCCAATTACCAAAAAAAGGGGATTTGTGCCCTCGCGGCAAAAAAAGCAGCATTACGCTTTGCCTGGGCGATGCTTCTTGAAGACCCTCCAAGTAAAAAGACTTTACAGAGGGCACGCCTTGAATCCAAACTCTTTACTGACTGGGCAGCATGCGAATTTCTCGATGAAGCAGATCTTAAAGAAAACTATCCTGAAATGCAGGAATATATTGTTGACGCTTATTCTGCAGGGAACAAAAAACTCGATCGCTATAAAGAAACACTTCAGGTGCTGAAGGTTTCTCGCTTTTTATCTCAACAAGAGGCATAATCATTCTTTATGTCTGCGTATGATCCTAAAGAAGTTGAACAAAAATGGTATCCCTTTTGGGTAGAAAAGGGGTTTTTTAAAGCCGATGCCTATTCCTCCAAGCCTCCCTATTGCATTTCCATTCCCCCTCCAAATGTGACAGGAGTTCTGCACATGGGGCACGCTCTTGTGGGTACCATTCAAGATGTGCTCATCCGCTTCAAGCGGATGCAGGGCTATGAAACACTTTGGGTTCCCGGGACCGACCACGCCGGAATTGCAACCCAAACGGTTGTGGAGCGGGACCAAATGGCTAAGACCGGCAAAAGGCGGAAAGATTTTTCCCGAGAAGAGTTCCTAGGTCTCGTTTGGGAGTGGAAAGAAAATAGCCAAAAACGGATTCTCAATCAACTTAAGCGACTTGGTTGTTCGTGTGATTGGGATCGACTCGCTTTTACAATGGACGAAAAGCGCTCTCAGGCTGTCCGTACAATCTTTAAGAAAATGTTCGATGATGGACTCATCTATCGAGGGGATTACCTAGTCAACTGGGATCCAGTCACACAGACCGCTCTGGCTGATGATGAGGTTGAATACGAAGATAGAGACTCCAATCTGTGGTACATGCGCTATCCCCTTTCTGATGGGAGTACCCATCTCGTTGTGGCCACAACACGTCCTGAAACGATGCTTGGGGACACGGCCGTTGCCGTGAATCCCGATGATGAGCGCTACCAATCCCTCATCGGAAAAACGGTTCGCCTTCCCATTACAAACCGCGAAATTCCAATCATCGCTGACTCCTATGTCGAAGCGGAGTTTGGAACGGGCGTCGTCAAAATCACACCTGCACACGATCCGAATGACTACGAAATGGCGCTTAGGCATAACCTTCCCATGATCAACATCATGACTCCAGATGGCAACCTCAACGAAGAGGGCGGAGAATTCGCCGGACTGACTATGGACGAGGGAAGACTTGCCGTTGCCGACAAAATCAAAGAACTCGGCCTCATGGAAAAAATTGAGCCCTATCGCCACCGCGTAGGAGTTTCTTATCGATCAAAAGCTGTCATCGAGCCCTACCTCTCTAAGCAATGGTTTGTCAAGATGAGCACCTTCAAAGAAGAGCTCATCGCAGCTATCCGCGAAAAAAAAGTCAAAATCATCCCTAAGGACTGGGAGAGCACGTATTTCCATTGGATTGAGAATTTGCGCGACTGGTGCATCTCTCGTCAGCTTTGGTGGGGACATCGGATCCCTATTTGGTACAAAGGTGATGAAGTTCTTTGTTATGTGGGAGATGGTCTTCCTCCTGAAGTCGAAAAAAATCCAGAAGGGTGGCGACAAGATGAAGATGTCCTCGATACGTGGTTTTCTTCAGGCCTATGGCCCTTCAGCATTCTCGGCTGGCCAGAAAAGACTCCCGATCTCGAAAAATTCTACCCCAATAGCGTGCTCATCACGGGACATGACATTCTCTTTTTCTGGGTCGCACGCATGCTGATGATGGGGAAATATGCGCTCGACACGTATCCTTTTCCCGAAACCTTTTTGCACGGTTTGATCTACGGAAAGTCCTACTGGCGCTACCACAAAGACGGCAGCATCGGCTATCTTCCCGCAAAGGAGAAGATTGCCTACGATCTCGGAGAAACCCCTCCAGCCGAAGTCCACTCCAAATGGGAAAAAATGTCCAAGTCAAAAGGCAATGTCATTGATCCCCTTGAGATCATCGATACTTATGGAACCGATGCAATGCGCATTGCCCTGTGTTTTGTGGCCACACATGCCCGCCAAATCGATCTCGACAGACGCCGCTTTGAAGAATGCAAAAACTTCATCAACAAGATTTGGAATGGGGCCCGATTTGTTTTCATGCATCTCGAAGATTTTTCTCCCAAAAATGGGATCGATCCCAATCACCTCTCACTCGAGGACAAATGGATCCTCTCCCGCCTCAATGGAGTCACTGCTTCAATCACTTCTCATCTCGAGTCGTATGCATTTGATCGAGCCTCTGCTGACATCTATCGTTTCTTTTGGGATGAGTTTTGTGCCTACTATCTCGAACTGGTTAAGCCCACACTTTTCGAAAAAGCAGGAACTGCGGAAGAGAAACACAATAAGCAGTGCATTTTGCTTGTCATTCTTTGCAATCTCCTCCGCCTCTTCCATCCAATGATTCCTTTTGTGACTGAAGAGCTTTTCCAAGAGCTCAAGGAAAAAATTTCCTCTGAAGGCACCTGCTCCGATCCCTACATGGCCGAAACACTCAAAGCACTAAAGGCCCCTGCTTGCATTGTCGCCCCTTATCCCACTGTCATTACCGAAGAGGATATCAATTCCGAAATCGAAGAGACGTTTGCCTTCATGGGTGAGATTCTCTTGCGCATCCGCACGATTCGAGCCGAAATGCAACTCTCCCCTGGCGTCACTACTGATCTCATCATTCAAGCAAGCAAAGATGATCCAAACCTCAAGCTCATCCAAAAAAATGAGGGAATGCTCAAAGCTCTTGTCCGTCTGGATCAGATCACCTACGGCGCCGAAGAAGCTCCCAAAGGCTTTTTTGCTTCCAACATGATCAAAACACTCACACTCATCATTCCCCTTCCCGAGGAAATGCGAGAAAAAGAGCGGATCCGTCTGCGTAAAACGCAAGAAAAGCTGATGCTTAAGGAAAATCAATTCCGCTCCAAGTTAGCCAATGAAAACTTTGTCCAAAAAGCTCCACAAGAAGTGGTCGAAAAGATGAAATCGCAGCTTTCTGAAATCGAAAAGCAATTGGCCGACACCAGCCAAAAACTTGACCTCTTTCAAGAATGATGAATTCTCCAGATGGATTGACAATCTCTCTAAAGACTGTCTATCGTATATCAACAGAAAAAAATTCATCGACGTGTGTTAAAAAAAACATCTCCTACTGAATCAGCCAAAAGATTCCTGGGTGCTTCTCTCGACTGGGAATGGGTTCATATTCGCGTTGAAAAAATTGATCTAAATCATCAATTTTTTTATAGTTTTCCCATCACAAATAATTTTGGAGGTGTGATATGTGTGCTTCTGTTGCTAGTAGCCAATCGAATATAGCAGTCGTGGAAATCCCAGCTAATGCTCAAGCTATTCAATGTGCCGAAAGTCATCTAGGCTTCGGATATGACCGCACTGCAGGTGTGCCGAATCCTTTTCGTGCACAAGTATTCGGTTCCATTTCTGAAGGCCAAATTGTTATTGGAGAGCATCAAACATTATATGTTTCAGAAATTGACGCAACCCTTGAAGGAGCCATACAGCAGACACAGAACCGCATTGGATTTGATCTTCATGTCCCTAGGATCCCTTTGGGGTTTTCTGGAAAATTTACACAAGAGAGACAGTCGGCTGAAAGAACAAATCAATTCGTCTGCGCTGTTCTCCAAATGTACAATGTGGATTGTCGGTTAAAAGAAATGCCTTCTCTAAAAGAAGATCTTCGCATCCATCATCCCATTCATGGAGATGCTGTAGTACGTTCTGGGCATGCTGTAACAGGCTACAGATTTTGTCTTGAAATATCGATTTCCTCCCAAGAAACTCGCCAACAAATGGAGTTAGAAGGAGGCTTGCAAGCTTCATTCATGGAGGGATTAGTTGGATTAGGGATAGATGCAACAAGAATGCAGGATAACTTGCGCAACAAAACCATAAAGCACGTAAAAATCATTGAAATGAGGGGATTTGGTGGGTATTTTCCGCCTACCCAAGCAATTGCAGATGCAGAAGACTTTGGGAATGTAGTCACTGCAATTGAAGAAGTAAAAAAAGATTTTATCCAAAAACTCCCCACTATTGAGGGATGGCATTTTTCTCTCACCCCTAGTGTTGACCTCATTGGCTATGATGACGTCCCTCGACATCCTGCTACGATTGAAGCAGCAGCCGCTGCTACTACCGCCGCTCAGCCTCTCATGCTTCTTCCTTCTGAGCAACTGCTCTTAGAACCTTTTAGTACACTTACTTATTACGACAGTTTTCAAAAGAAAATGTTCGCCAGCTTTTCTGAAGAATACAAGACCATTTTAAGCGGTTTGCTTCATGGCATTCTTCCCTCCATTATGCTCAGAAGAATAAGCGAGGTATTTTCGCAAACATCACGAGGTGGGGGTGGAGCTTTGCCTAACAGCCATACGTTGGTCATTGGAGATTCAGGTGTTGGCAAAACAACACTTATTGGATATCTCTTGGATTTAGATGTAAGAAAACAACGAGTCTTAGGTAAAGCAAGGCTTGTATATGATTATGCCGTTCAAGATTCTCAAAAGCCGCCCATTGGCCACTTTCCATCTGAGACAAAAGGATGCAACCGATATCAGCAATTTCTCGATGCAGCGGGTTTATTAGATACGCAAGGAATAGAGTCAGATATATGCAATGCTATGGCTATCGAAATGATGACAAAAATCAATTCGGTTGGTCATTTAATTGTTGTCCTCCCCTCAAATGCTTTTGAAAATAGAGCAGCAGGATTTTTGAAAGTCGTCCATACATTGAGACGAGTTGTCTGTCACTTTGAAAAGATGGATGTATTTCCCTCTGTCCTTTTTGTATTCAATGACAAAACAGGAAGTGATGATGAAGAAACAATCAAAGCCTTCATTCAAGAGACCACACATACACTAGAACAGGATATTGATCGGGAAGTCACCTCCCCTGGGTGGTGGAATATGCTTAAAGCTGCATTACCAAGAAGAATTGTAGGCGGAGGTCAACGAGGTGATGCTGAACTCCCTAGTATCCCTAGAGGCCTTCCAGATGAAGTCCAGCGCAAGATACAAGAAAATATTGATACAATCATGCTGCTTGATCTTCTCTCCCAGCAACGTAATTTTATATGCACAAACTTCGAAGACGGATCTACAAGAGAGGAGATCTTGGATTGGCTGAGAAGGACTCCTCGTCTTGGAAGCTCATCATTAAAAATGAGAAATCTTGTAGACGGGGGTTATACTAAATTTGTTTTCTTTTTATCAGCTATATGCACTTATTTTAATAAATTTCAAACTGAAAGACAAGACCTAAGAGAACATTTAGGGAGTATAAAGAACGCCATACAAAGTGCTCAAAGCTCTATTGCATTATTGTCTAGAGAGCTTTCAGAAGCTGAACGCGCTGCAGAAGCTGAAACAGCTAATCAAGAAATCGACAAACTCGAAAGGAAAAAAATTGAGATAGAAAAGCAAATACGCGTGCTCGAAGAAGAAAAAACATCTTTAGCAGGAGCCACTGATGAAGAGTTTTTATCTGATATTACACAATCGATGCACCCTCGTCCCTTCTGGGCTATTTTTGACGCTTGGGCTCCTGTATTTACCTTTAAATCAGAAGGAAACCCGCCGCTTATAAAGATCGAGAAAAACCCTGAAAGCCCGCCAGGAGATTTTTTTGATGAAAATTTGACGCATCAAGGAGAAGGCGTCTATGAAATAAAATATAGACCTGGTTTTGATGCCTGGGGACAATACGAAGACTGTTCTGCTCATGTTAAGCTTTACGTTAGAAAAAATCAGCACCCTTCTACTATCGCTCGGATTGAAGAGATAGAATCTAAACAACATATGCTCAAAACATCCATAGAGGATTCAATCACCGGATTATCAGTGAGAATTGCTGGAGAAAAAGCAAGAAGGGATAATTTCATTAGTTCTGTCAAACAAGATAAGGAAAAGCAAATCGCGGAAAAACGAAAAGAGCTCTCCCAATTAGAGAACCAGCAAGGTATTTTCGAACAAAAAGTTATAAATATCGAATCAGAATTTAATTCTCATAAAGAATATTGTTCCTTAATCGTTGATATCATCGAAAATCTAGAATTGAGCACCCTATCAGGAAGCCCAACAAACGGGCTGTTTAAGAGATTCATCGAAATTTTTAAATAAGGAACTTATATCAGACTCGGGGATAGATTTGAAATTTCGGCGGAGAGATTTTTCGTCTCAGTATCATTGCGGAGATCGCCGCAAACTTAGGGAAGTTTGCAAGAGCTCCGCGATGTGCTAAGGCACAAAAGATACCGATGGAAATTCCAAAGATGTGGCCGAGTCTGGTATCCACAGCCCGAAAGAAAGAGCTTTTTGATCATCTTTTAAAATGGCAGAACGAGAATCTTGGAGGTGACTGTCGTGTGAAAAAACCCGAAATCATATCGATGAGCTGTAAATGTTCACCTCCCCCCAGAAATTCCTTGCGCTAAAAAATAAACTTTTTATTATGAATAGGCATGAAACCTACCTATGAACAATTAGAAGC
>QIGB01000051.1:0-14612 GCA_003228815.1 Chlamydiota bacterium
CGGCGTTATATTTGCGCAAGTTGTCGAGACGCTTTTTATTGTCCATGATGTTGCCAAAACCTGCGGCCCATGCGCTCGTGTTACAATCGCAAGAGCAGCAATCGCGAGGGGAGCAGCACAGCTCAAAGAGATGCTGGGACAGGATATCGGCCACGTAGCTATTATTGCGCGCGTTGATCCACTCAAGTGCACCAAAACGAACTGCAGAAAGAGAGGTGAGGGCTTTGTTGACTTGATTGTTATTGAGCGTTCCTAATGCCTCTACCATTAAAGCAAAGTCTGAGTCTGGGACGATGTCGGCTGCTTTGATACATTTGACTACATCGGAAGGGGGACCAGATTTGATGATTTGATCATTGAAAAGACGCGTCGTCAAAACCGTGATAATGACACTGCTATAATCAACGAAGATGTCGATTTGGTTTTCAAGATCACCAATTTCAAACACATTGGCAAATTCGGTTCCTCCAGTCGGCGCATCGATGATGACGTATTGTGTCCCTGAGATGTAATTGCCTGGATTTACGATGACTTCAAGAGTTCCACCAGTGAGATCTGCATTTGTAGCTCCCATAATTTTATCGTGAATCGTCCCATTCGCAGTGATATCAACCTCGAGGATTCCACCATTTTCGTGTTTATATTCGCCCTCTAGAATGATCGTTCCCACACCATTGACACCTGGTTTGACTCTCCCCTTATTGGTGAGGTTTCCACTATCTGTGATTAATCCGTTGTTTTTTGCAGTGAAGTTCCCGCTTAAGGTCCCACCTGCTTCCACAACAATAGGGGTGATGACAGAGCTGTTGATGCGCAATTCTCCTGCTTCTACTGTCGTCGTCCCCGAATAGGTATTGTCACCTGTTAGAGAAAGAAGAGCATCGCCTTGTTTCGTGAGGCCATTGGCATTTGCATCGCCTCCTCCAACCCCAACATTTCCTTCGATGGGATGTTGCAGAAGGACATCACTCGTAATATCAAAGGTCAAAAGACTCCCCGACATCATAAAGATGTCTTGTCCCAGAGCTCCAAAGCCACCAGTATTGGCATTACCAAAAGTTCCAGCAGCAGCAGAGCTTCCAGAAAAGTTGACCGAATCCTCAATGGTGAGATTTCCTCCGTCTTCAATGAAGATTGCTCCTCCAAAACCAGCTCCTTTGCCGCCAAGTGATGAACTTCCAGGTCCCCCACCAAAACCCCCAGAGATACTACTATAAGCGCCACCGCTCCCAGCACCAAAACCGCCCTGGCCAGCGGTAGAGTTTCCGCCCCCGCCTCCTCCGCCAAAGCCTCCTCCTCCTCCTCCTCCTCCGATAGTTCCACCAGCTCCACCACCACCGAAGCCACCCAAGCCACCTGCACCAACTCCGGACCCACCACCTCCGCCAAATCCACCAGCGGCACCAGGAATACCGGCATCTCCTCCAACACCAGGACTTCCACTTATTCCTCCTCCATCAAAATTTTTTCCTGCTCCTGTTCCAATAGCATTCCCATCGGAGGGGGCGCCTCCACTGAATCCCCTTGCACCACCCCCGCCGCCACCAGCACCTATATCGTTAGCACCGTTGCCTCCAAAACCACCACCACCCCCGCCACCAAAAGAGGCTTGATTCCCTCCATTTCCCCTTAAGCCACCGCCACCACCTCCAGAAAATATAGGGAAAATTAGTATTGTATTGCCATCGCCTCCTTTTGCTGAGCAACTAGTGAATTGACAGTTTTTGATGGTCACAACCGTATTTTTGCCAACAAAAAGACCACCCCCTGCTCCCAATCCCCCACCGCCTAATAAACTACCACCATCACCACCTTTCGCGCGACAAGAACTAAAAGTAAGATTATTGATGGTTACTGAACCAGTAGAATTGCTGGAATCTCCTCCGACGAAAAAGCCGCGGGTAGTGCTATTTCCGTTGAGGCTAAAAGTATTGCCATTTACGATGATGGTATTGCCTACGAAGGTAAATGTTCCATCGGAATTAAGTGCACGCACCTGAGCGGGTACAGATGCTGCAGTTTCGAGAAGAACATTTTGGTCAAAGATTACTGTGAAGTCGCCGCTAGTACCGGCATTAGCATCTTTAATAGCGGGATCTAACGAATCAGAATTTGCACCTGCAATATGAGCAAAAAGTTGTGATCCTCCCAAAAAACAGACGGAGATCAAGAAAAACTGTTTCCAATTGGGCATAACGCCTCCCTTCTAAAAATATTTCTAACTAGCTTACTTAAAACAAAGGGAGATATTTTTTGCAATGAGATTTTTTTAGAATGATTCTGGAGACGGTTATGTAAAAAAACCGGCAAATTATGCCGGTCTTTCGCATTTGAATCTTATGAAAAGATTAAGAGGTGGGCTGGGGAGACTTGGCAGTCTCTGTCTCAGCAGGGGCAGTGGCTGCTTCTGCCTGTTCTTCTGCTTTGGCTTCCGCTTCGCGCTGTGCAGTAAGAGAAGTGAACTGCTTACCAAGCAAGCGCGCCGCAACGATCCACCCTCCGAGAACGAAGAGCATGATTCCCGCAACGTAAGGGGCGATAAAAGCAATCCCGCCTGTGGCAACGATGAGGCCCTGGTTGATGAGGGCACCACCTGCTTTTCCAAAGCGTGCTCCCACGACATCGATCGCGGCTTTTCCTTTGACCTTGGATTCTTGGTCGAGAGGGATATAAGCCATCTCTTTGGTCGGGTCGAAGAGGGAGTACTTAGAGGATTTACTTGCAATGTTTTGTGCAGTACCGAAGAGAACGGCAAGCATGAGCGGTGTCGTTCCAAGGGTGGCAATCAGTCCGCCTAGGTTTTCTCTAAAGATCACGAAGGCAAAGAAACCCACACCGGTAAGAAGAAGGACGACAGGAGTGACAAGAGCCCCTGTTTTCCATCCGAAGCGGCGGATGACGTTTCCACCTACAAAGAGCATCATGAAAAGGGTGAGGCCAGCAGTGATCTGCGAGAACATTCCCATGAAATTAAGGTAATCGGTGTTGTCGGGGAATTGTAATTTCACTTGGCTTTTCCAAGTCACTTCAACGAGCTGGATGCAGATCCCATAACCAATGACGAGCATCGCAAGGCAGATAAGGTATTTAGATTTTAGTAAGTAAGCAAAACTTTCTTTAAGAGGCATCTTGGGTTTTTCTTTTTTCTTTTTCACGTCTTTGGCGTCAAAGAAGCGAGGATCAGTCATCACATTTTTGTTGATCCACCAATAAATGCCCATCACAGCAAGACCAGCTGCGACAACGAGAATGGTGAGATAGTTGAGTGTCAGCCCAAAGCCGTCGACTCCGGGGGCAACGTTCTTGCCCATTTTAGCAAAATATTTAATGAGCTGGCCTGAAGGAAGCATTGCGAGATTGGCTCCAATTCCGAACATGGCATAGAAACGCTTGGATTCAGAAACGCGGGTAGTATCGTTTGCAAACCCCCAGAAGAGGAGGGACAATGCCATACTCCCCCAAAGCTCTGACATGATGTAAAATAAGCTGAAAGTCCAATTGCGGAAAATGGCAATGAGGCCACTAAAACCGGCAGGAAGCGATGCTTGGAGGTGTTCTGCAAGGGCATGTGGATGAAGGAAGGTGCTCGCGGGGTAAAGTACGAGCTTAAATAAGACGAAAAACACTAAGAAAGCAGAAATCGTCGTATAAAAGAGTTTTGTCTTACTCATAATGTTGCTCAGTTTTGCAAAGACGAGCATGAAGACGATCGCAAGGGGAAGAACACCCCAAACCTTGATGAAAGGGAGAGCTTCTGCACCCGATCCTGGAGCTGTGACGATCAGCGCGTCTTTTGTATCACGCAAGATGGTGTAGTTGAAGTTGATGAAGAACATTAAGAGGAGCATGGGAAGGAGTTTTTTTAGCTCAAATGCATGAACAGGCCATAACATTGAGCGCCATTTCCCAAATTCTTTTGTGGTGGTTTGCGACATATTTTTTCCTTTATCTTTAGCAACCCAAGTTGCTATCCCATATTTCCTCTATGAAAGCTGCACTACCCATCTACTTCGCTTCGCTCGTCGCCAAGGTGCTTTCACCTTGGCTTCCTCACGAATCTCGAAGCTTGGCAGTTCGCTTTTTTCCTAGAGAAAAAGAGGATAGCGACTTAGGTTTTGTCAAAATTGATTTTCTCATTTATCCAGGGCGAATTATAGAGCTTTCCCGGAAATACTTCCAGAAAAAAAGCCCCCTAAATAGGGGGCTTTTGACGTTTGAAAGGAAAATATTTACTTTTCGCTGAGAGCAGTCGATTCTGCATTGATGCAATCGACGAAACTATTCCAAAGTTCTTGTTCTACGCGATTGTGGCGTATAGAAGAGATGAGATCTCTTTTGACGGTTGGTAAAGATTTTCTTGGGCTGAGAATAGAAATCATTTCTTTATCTCCAGCAAGACGGGCAATTTGCAGCATTCTCTCGAGTTGAACCCGAGAAAAGGCGAGATTATCGCGACGTTTGCGCGAGCCACGTGGAGCACGGCGCTTAGGTGGAACGGCAGATGGACGGTCTGATCGAATAATAAATTTTTCAATCAGAGTGCCGAGTTGTCCGGGATCTTTATACTTCATTTTACGTAAAGTAAAATGGTGCATGTAGCCACCAGTTTCCATAGGCAAGTATTTACAAAGATCGTTTTCTTTTCTGCCGTTAACTTTTTTAATAGCTTTAGAAATAATGTCTTCGACTTCTTTCAAGCTTTTTCCTTTCTGTTCTACTGTCATAATTGAACCTTCCTTTTCGAAAGTAGTTTGAGTTAATTCATCTGAATTTACTTTATTTGAAGGATATTCTAAGTCGTGTTTTTTCCACAAGACATTTTTAAAAATTCTTGCAACTATTTGCGAAGGCGGGTAGTTTTACTAGTAATATGTCTGGATTAAAAGTTCTGCAAGGTTCTAAAAGCAAGCGAGATTCCTCGAAAATCCGGTCGATTTTGGCAGTGGCAGCTGGAAAAGGTGGGGTGGGGAAATCTTCCGTGGCAGTCAATTTGGCATTAGCTCTGAAGAATCAGGGCTTTAGAGTGGGTCTTCTCGATGCAGATATCTACGGGCCCTCTTTAGAGCAGATGTTGCCAGAGGGAATGGAGCCCGTAGAAAATCCTGAAAATGTCGAAAGACTGCTTCCGGCGCTCACTTTTGGCATTCCTTTTATCTCCGTGGCCCATTTCCAGAAAGAGGCTTCGATCATCCGCGCTCCGATTGCCAATCAGATCATCGAGCAGTTTCTCTCTATTGTAGAATGGGGGGAGCTCGACTATCTCATCATCGACTTTCCTCCAGGCACGGGGGATATTCAACTCACTTTGATGCAAAAGGCAAAAATTTCAGCAGCAATCATGGTGACAACTCCTCAAGTGGTGGCCACTCTCGATGTCCGCAAAGCGGTTCAGCTCTTTCAGAAAATGAAAATTCCTGTTCTTGGGGTCCTTGAAAATATGAGTTACCTTCTCCAAGGGAAAGAGAAATTTTTTCCTTTTGGCTGTGGGGGAGCAGAGGCGCTTGCCAAAGAATTTTCTTTTCCCGTTCTGGGACAGATTCCGATTGATCCTAAAATCTCTGAAATGGGGGATAGGGGAGAGTCGCTTTTCGAAAAAGCTTCTGACTCTCCTGGAGCAAAAGCTTTTGTTGATGCACTGAAGCAAATTCTTGAGGAGGAAAAAAAGATTGAAAAAGAAGAAACCGCTGTCCGCTCCGGAGGGCCTAATCATCTCGAAATCGAAATGGGCGGAAAGTGGCATCAGATCTCCCTTCATGAGATCCAAAAGCATTGCCCATGCGCCTTATGCGAAAGGCAAAAAAAATATGACAAAGAGGTCTCTTTGCTTGAATTTTCCCCTGTGGGAATGTATGCTCTAAGGATTACTTTTTCGAGTGGTTGCAGTCGGGGAATCTATCCCATTGCCCTACTCAAAACTTTAATTTAAGCATGAAGATCGTTACAGTTTTTTTATCTCTTTTTCTTTGTCTTTTTGGGTGTGGCCAAAAGCGAGAAGCTACATCTTGGTTTACCGATAATGGAAAGGTCAAGGTCCTCTCTACAATTGCCATGATCGATGATCTCGTCAAGGGGATTGGGCAAGATCGAGTGGATTCTCTTTCATTGATTGTGGGGGAAATTGATCCTCACAGCTATGAACTCGTCAAAGGAGACGATGAAAAGATTGCAAACGCGAAAATTGTGATTTGCGTAGGTCTTGGTCTAGAGCATGGCGCGAGTTTGCGTTATCAGATGCAAAAGCATCCGGGGGGCATCTTCCTCGGAGACGAAATCCAAAAGAAAGTTCCTGAAAAAATTTTGAAAGTGGAAGGGGAAACGGATCCCCATGTCTGGATGGACATTTCGCTATGGGTTAATGGAATCGATGCGATCGTAGAAGCTCTTGTAAAAGTAGATTCTGCCAATGCTTCCTTTTATGTGCGCAATGGGAAGCGTTTGCGAGAGGAAATGCTTGCAGCGCATTTGCAGCTCCAGCGCGAAATGCTTGAGGTTTCGGAAGAAAAGCGCTATTTGGTGACGAGCCATGATGCCTTCCGCTATTTTACCCGAGCGTATCTGGCACAAGGAGAGGATTGGGAAGTCCGTTGTGTCGCACCCGAGGGGCTTGCTCCTGAAGGGCAGTTGAGCACACAAGATATCAAACGAGTTGTCGACCATCTATCGCAGTACAAGATTGGGGTGGTTTTCCCAGAATCCAATGTAAGTCGTGATGCGCTGAAAAAGATTGTTTCTTGTTGCGGCCATCCCGTCCGTTGTTCCGAGTATCCTTTGTATGGCGATTCGATGGGAACACAAAATTATTTAGAAATGATTAGGCACAATGTACATGTGTTAAAGGAAGAATGGACAAGATGAATGCAGTATGTGTTGAAAAACTGATCGTACATTATGATAAAACGCCCGTGCTATGGGAAATCGACTTTGCCCTCCCTTCAGGACATATCATCGGAGTTGTTGGACCCAATGGCGCCGGAAAAAGTACTCTTCTCAAAACACTTCTTGGTTTCCTGAAGCCGATTTCTGGTACGATCACATTTTTTGGCAAACCCTATAAAGAGATCCAAAAGAAAATTGCCTATGTGCCCCAGCGCACGTCGGTAGATTGGCATTTCCCGATCGATGTTCTGGATGTTGTTTTGATGGGACTCTATGGAAAAAGAGGAACCCTCAAATGGATCCGGAAACAGGATCGCATTTTGGCCGAAAAAGCCCTTGATCGAGTCGGAATGCTTCCCTTTGCAAAGCGGCAGATCAGCGAGCTATCGGGTGGCCAGCAGCAGAGAGTTTTTTTAGCTCGAGCTCTTTTGCAAGACGCCGATCTCTACTTGATGGACGAGCCCTTTGCTGGGGTCGACATGGCGACAGAAAAGGCCATCATGGGAGTTTTCACCGAACTCAAAAACGAAGGGAAAACACTTGTCATTGTCCACCATGATCTGACAACCGTGAAAAATCATTTCGATTGGGTCATTTTGCTCAACAGTTGTCTGATTGACTGCGGTCCTGTAAGCGAAGTTTTTCATGAAGAAAATCTCAAAAAAGCCTATGGCAATACAGCCTACCTTATCACTGAAGCAAAAAAGCTTTCCCGCAGCAAGTCGACGGGTGTGTGATGCTCGAATTTTTCATCGATCCGATTTTGCGCGCTCCGACCCTTGGAAGCATGTTGATGTGCTTTTCATCTGGAGTGATTGGTTGTTTTCTGTTTTTGCAGAAGCGTTCCCTTGTGGGAGAAGCTCTTTCTCATGCGAGCTATCCCGGAGTGGTCTTAGGTGTGATTGTTGCTTCGCTTTTTGCACCAGGAGCAAGTGCATTTGCCATTTTGCTCGGAGCTTTTCTCGCGGGCCTTTTGGGCCTCTATGCAATTGACCGGATGGAAAAGCGGCTTGGCATCAGTAGTGACGCCGCTCTTTGTCTTGTCCTCTCGCTCTTTTTCGGAGTTGGAGTCTGTATTGTCAGCGCCCTGCAAGTGACCCATGCTCTTTGGTTTCGGCAAATTCAGATTTTCCTCTTCGGGCAAGCGGCAACGATGGTCGATGCCCACATCCTGATGTATGGGGGACTTACTCTAGTGATCACATTGAGTGTGATCCTTCTTTTCCGTTTTTTTGAGATTCTCCATTTCGACCCCGAATTTGCCAAAACAGTGGGGATGCCTACGAAACTCATTCGCGCCATTTTGAATTTACTCCTCATGGTGGCCATTGTTGTCGGCATGCGAAGCGTTGGCGTGATTCTGATGTCAGCCATGCTCATTGCGCCAGCTGCTGCTGCTCGCCAATGGACGCGCAATTTAGCGAGCTTTTTAATTCTCGCAGGAATTTTTGGAATGCTCTCGGGGTTTTTCGGCAATGCCCTTTCTGTTTGGATTCCCACCTGGAGTGGCCAGCCACATCTTTCTCTCCCGACGGGCCCAATGATCGTTTTGTCGAGCACAGCCATTTGCCTCTTTAGTTTGTTCTTTGCCCCAGAAAGAGGCTTTATCCCCCGCAGCATTCGAATTTCTCGTTTTCAACTCCTTTGCCACCAAGAAAACCTCCTCAAAGCCCTCTACAAAGGACAATCGATTGACTCGCACCCCTATTTTGTATGGCGGATGCGCATGAAGGGTTGGATCAAAGACAAAAAACTGACCGAAACCGGATTTGCAGAAGGGGAAAAACTCGTTCGCCTTCACCGTCTCTGGGAAGTCTATCTCGTCCATTTGGGGCAAGAAAGTGATCGGGTCCACCACAGTGCCGAAGAGATGGAACACGTTTTGACACCAGAAATCGAAAAACAACTCGAGTCATTACTGGATAATCCAGAGCTCGATCCCCATGAACAACCCATTCCAGGAGCTGGCAGATGAACCCCTACCATGGCGCCGATTTTTTCCAGTTCTTTGCCCTCTTTTTTTCGCGCCTGTTTGCATTCAACACCCTTGCTTCCGATGAGATTCAAGTTTTTGTTCTCAGCCTGATTGCCATCGCTTCCTCTCTTGTCGGCGCACTTCTTGTTCTCAAGAAAATGACGATGCTCGCCAATTCGCTTTCCCACACCATTTTGCTCGGAATTGTGATCGCCTATATCCTCCTCTTCAAAACCGGCTCAGGGATGTCAATCAATTTTCAAGTTCTGATCATTGCTGCTCTTGTGACAGGAATTGTGACAACCCTTTTGACCCAAATATTGCATCGGGTGATCAAGCTCCAAGAAGATGCGAGCATTGGCATCGTTTTCACCAGCCTCTTTGCCCTCGGAATCCTTCTCGTCACACTCTATACCCGCAATGCCCACATCGGCCTGGAAGTGGTCATGGGCAATGCCGATGCGCTCCATTTCGATGACCTCAAAGTGGCCCTGGGCGTGGCCGCCACAAATATCCTCATTGTGATCCTCTTTTTCAAAGAGTGGAAGCTCATTTGTTTTGACCAGGGCCTCGCTGCAAGCCTTGGCTTTCGCCCCTCGCTTTACAACTACCTCCTCATGCTCCTTACCAGTGCGACTGCCATCAGTGCTTTTCGAGCAGTTGGCGTTCTCCTTTTCTTGGCATTTCTAGTAGGCCCTCCTCTAACAGCGCGTCTCTTGACCTCCAACTTGCGCAGGCTCCTCATCCTTTCTTGCTCGATTGGCATTCTCAGCTCTCTCCTAGCGGTAGGGATGGCCCGCCATCTCCTCACAATGTTTAATCTTCCTCTTTCCACAGCTGGTCTCGTCGTCACATTCATTGGAGTTTTTTTTCTTTTAGGAGTTGCTGTAAAACTCCTTAGAACTTCTCCAACCATTCGCTCGAAAAGCATCTAAAATATACCGGTCGTGTTTCTGAATTTCTTTCTTGACAATTTCAAGGAAAAAAACATAAAGTATTTTTCAGTTTTTAACCTTAAACCAAGGAATAGATTATGGCATCAGGAACAAATCCATCAGGAGAAACACCAGTAGCATCCAGAGGTGAATTTTTTAGTCCAGATCGAGTAGCTAAACGTACTGCAGACAGAAGAGAAGTAGTAGAGCAAGTAGCACCCGTAGCCAATGAAGTTGTCAAAGCTGTTGTAACAACAGCATTATCAGCCGTTCCTCATCCCGCAGCTCAAATCTCAGCACCCGCAGTCGGAGCGATTGCAGGTGAAAGCACAGAGAGCGCCTCGAGGATAGCAGGTGAAGCCCTCGTCATTCCAGGTATGGAAGCAGCAGAGAGAGGCTCTGGCAGGCTCAAGGGTAAAATAGATAAACAGTGTTAGTAATCTCTCTGAAAACTGACAAAAAATAAGGAAAAAATATGTGTATTTCTGCAGTAGGAACATGGTTTAAAAATTTGGATTGTTGCCCTAATTGGTCTTACCAGGATAGAGCGCAAGCAGCAAGTCTTATGACTTTAGCATGCTGTGTGGTTGTTGCGATTATCAGTGGTCAAGAAAGAGTTCATAGTTGTCAACAAGTGAATTGTGATACACAAGAGCAACGAGATAGGATTATAGACAAAAGAGAAACTTTGAATAACTGGGCATGTGGTTTGGCAGTAGTTGGAGCTGTGTTTGCTTTTATTTCTTTTGTCTATCTTTCAAAATGCTGTGGTCGATCTGGATCAAGTGGTGGCGATGGTTCGCCACCCAGTTCTTTACCAAGTGGTGGCGATGGCTCATCAGATAGTTCTTCATCAGCTGTTTAATACATTATGTAATAGAGAAAAACTAGAATGGTTTACCAAACGCGTGCATGATTTATGTCAGTAGCTTCACTTGATTTTGTGAAACGTCAGGAAATTGAGGAATATTTTGCTGATAGAACAGGTTCCGGCAAAGTTCAGCAGCTTCCTTTTTGCGATAACAGTGGAGAAATGCCTTGTTTTTATTGGAAGAAGGATACACGAATTGTTTCTCGAGAGCATGATGGGACGGGATTCACTTGGAAGGTTTATTGTGGTCCCGACTTTTTAGTAAAAGTCGTCACAAAAAAGACCATTCAAGTATCTAGTGCAGCCTTTGAAAAGTTGTCTGTCCCAATATTTTTCCCTGATCCTAAAGGTTTACAGATTGAAGAGATTCGCTGCTCAAAAAAGAGTTCTAGCATTCAGTTCACGGTAGAAGATAAACCTGACGAAATCTCTCGGGAAGAAGATTTTTTTGATTTCATTCTAAAAGTTGCTTCAAAAAAGGGGAAAAGGATAGCTGAATACATTAAAACTAGAATGGAGAAAATCCAAACGGAAGCTCCTTTAACCTATTATCGATTGAAGAAGTTTTTCAAAGAGTCGGGTCTAGAATTGGACTCTGGTCTGAGAAATTTCGGAGAACAATGCAGTAATAAGGCGTTATTCCCCCCACCGAGAAGTCCTCTTAGTGATCTAAAAGAAGGCGAAACAATCATTCAATCTTGGGACAAAGATGGGGAGACTTGGAGTTTAATCAAGTCTGAAGAAGGACCTGGTTTTTTTGCAGTTAAACATGATGGACAATGGGAAGTTGTTACTCAAGTGTGGGTCCTTTCTCCAATCGGAGCGTTGTTAGGCGAAAAGAGCATGAAAGATATCACGTTAAATTATGCCTGTTTGCAGCCATTAGAATTCGAAAGATCTGCTGATGGTTGCCGAGCTTTTTTTTATTTAGATGTTCCAACTAGCATGTTTGACCCAACACAAATCATTTATCCTTCAGAGAGAGGAGTCGTTGCCGTTAGATTCCCACAAGGATATTTTCTTTATGTAGAAAATCCATCTTTTAATAAAGAAGCAGGTCAAGAGAGGTTTTCAGTATTGCCAATCCCTCTTTTTTCTCCAAAACCTGAGTTTATGGATGTGGATCGATATGATCCGACCCAACAAAGCACTAGCTTTCAGAAGTGTTCACCTGACCAAGTTGAAGAAATTTGTGGTGAGGATGACATAGGGAGTTTGTATTCTAAGTGTTTGGGGGTTCTTGGTAAAAAAAATGGGGCGCCGCTTGTCTTTGTTACGCAAGGCTCTTCCCCGCAGAGCACAAGTTCTACAAACGTTGAAGTCCAAAAAAAACCATTAGTACAACTCCTGAATCGTACATATTGTTGGCATTCGAACAATGGAGATCTTGTATTCTTTGAATACAAAGATGGGAAGCCAATCTGGACAATTTACGATGCTGCGCACAATATACACACACCAGAAACTGTTGATTTTAGCGATGAAAAATTTGTTTTTCCTCAAAAGAAACATTATGTACCAGTATTAGACCCTCTCAGACTGGTATCGATTTCTTCTGATAAGAAGAAGATAGTTTTTCGCATTGAGGAGCAAAAAAGTTCAGTGGATGGAGAAACCCTTGTATCGCCTACCCAATGGAATCTAACCGTGATTGTTGATGGCAGTGCAGGGGAAGTTTGTGGGAAGCAAATTAATTTGCATACCCGCGTATATCTCCAAACTCCTGCAAGTTCGAGTGTGATCGAAATACATCTAACGACACATGGCTTATTGGCCCGAGAAATCCCCAAAGCAGAAGTAGAGAAGAGAAAACGAGAGAAAAAAATTACAAGAAGAGGACACGTGGTAGCAATATCGGCTTCTTCTTCATTCATTCTCTCGATCCTACAGGATTTTGATCGGAAAATTCAATTGGGCATAGATTTCGAAAATTGTTCGAAATATGCTGTTGAAATCTTCAGATATGCAGGTAGGCCATTTGCAGAAAACCATCTAAATCCATGGGATTCGCCTAGGAATCCACTCGCATTTACAGCAAGCAGCAGTTCAGCAGAAATTAGTCAAGCGCATGAGATGCAAGAGACTCGAAAGCTAGCCAGTTGTTCTCAAGGGAATACTACTCTCGCTGTGTATGAAAAACAGAATGGACCCAATTTTTTCTATACTGTCTATGCAACAAAAGACAAAAAAACGAATTGCTTGTTCAAAGAGGGCAGTGGCTTTAGGCACACAGTTTCCTCATTGAAAGCAGACGGAGCGGGATTTCATTTAGTATTACGAAGAACAGGTATATTTTCGTTCATTTCAATGACAAAAACTTTTAAACTTGATTAACAAAAAGGAGAAAAATTATGAGAGCAGGACTGTTAGGAAGTGAATCAGACCATCTAAGCGGATCTGGAGGAGAAGGAGGGATAGGATCATCAAGACGGGGAAGTGGATCCGGTCATGTTTGGACTTATAAAGATAAAGCAGTTTTGTTTAGCGTTGGATCAATGCTTTTTAGTGCAGGTTCTGCTATTTGTGATTTCATCGAAAGATCTTATTGGTGTCATAGTGCAGCGTGTAAGGATTTTGAGTCTCAACATACGAATAGAGAGATTTGTAATTGGACAGCATTTGGTTTGAGTTTAGTGGGAATTGGATGCACGATAACTGCTATAGTATTATTCTATAAGAGTACTAAAACCACGACCATTAACTAGACTGAGACTGCAGAAAGTGTTATACTCAAACAAACTGAAGAATTGGTTTTTGACTGCATCAGTTTTTCCATCGCTTTTTTATCTACTCCTCACTCCGTGTTTATGAACACTGAAGTTCGTCGTATTTGAAAAATCGGTGGAACTTCTTTGTCAAATTCCCGATTCTTCAGTTTGTTTGAGTATACTTGCCTCTCATTCTAAATGGCTTACAGGAGATTTTTTGGGTTTTTGGCTAAGCTCAAGAAAGATTGAGCGAACCAAAAATCTTCTTGATTCCTATGCACTATTTGTTGTATCATATATCCCATGAAACAGCAGAAACGACCGATTTTTTCTTTTTTTGGTTCGGATTGCCCTGAAATACATGGGCAAGCAATTTCTGCTATTCTATCTTTTGTAGTCGTGCTGCGCCAGTAGGCGCAGATATCTCTTTTTATTCACAATATTTATAACTATTTTTTCAATCTTAAAACAAAATGAGGTTTGTTATGACTACAAATACTTCACCGGCTTCTTTTGAGAAGCCTAGGAGGCCCTATTCGGAATATTGGGCTCCTCCTATTGCAGCGGGTGCTGCAATTATACCCACTTTTCACGGGTTAATAGTGAAAACTGCACAACAATTGGGAAAAACTGTTCCCAAATGGAACCTTAATTCTTTAAGGAAAGGAGCCTATGCTGCTCCATTTATCGGAGGAATTATCGGCTCACAAATGGTCGGCGATGCATGGATCAAAAAAACGGCATTCAAGGAAAAGGAAGGTTTTTTTGGGCCTTTTATGAGTGCCATGATAGTAGGTGCTGCAACTTCGCCAATATTGGCAGGTTTCCAAGCCATAACACGGATCAAAAAACAAGGGTTTATGGCAACTGCAAAAATATTTTTCAAAGGCGTCAAAGGGCTCACTGCAAAAGAAGCCGCTTTGATTACAGTCAGAGAAGGAAGTTTTGTCGGTTCTTTGGCCGCTAGTGATGAAATGGACAAAAGGATGAAAGGCTATTTTGGAGACAACAAAATAACTCAATGTTCCAGCTACTTTATGAGTGGAGTCGCAGGAAGCATAATTGGATATCCCTTTGATACAATGTTTGCCAGATTGCAAGCGGGCGTGCCAAATTCCTTCAACCCTAAGAGTTTGATGCAAGGCGCTCCAATAAAAGCGATTAACATGGGTGTGTTTTATACCTTGTATAAATTGGGGACACAATTTCTCCAGAATAATTAATGTTTTTCCACCCCCCTTAAAAAA
>QIGB01000051.1:14629-21687 GCA_003228815.1 Chlamydiota bacterium
GGGGGGGGGGGGGATTAGAGGAGTGCATAGATGATTGTTCGATGGATTGAAAAAGATGAGATTTCTTGGATAAATCAACAATATGAAAAGATCGATTTTCTTCCGCCTATCTGGGAAAAAGATCGGGTTGCCGTTGCTCTTATCGAAAATGAAAAAGTGGGAATTGGGCGACTCGTTCCATTGGCAGATGGGAGTTTTGAGCTTGGTGGGATTTATGTCTTAGAAAGTTTTCGAGGTCGAGGAATAGCTAGGAAAATTGTTTCTTTTCTTATAAACAATGCCGCAAAATCAAGGATATATTGTCTTCCTTATGAACATTTAAGAGAATTTTATCAGACCTTTGGGCTTGTCATTTGTGATGAATTGCCAAAAGAAGTTCAGGAAAAATATTTGTGGTGTCTTCAAAATTATTCTCAACATGTCCTTGCAATGGAAAAACCTATATGATGAAACCCAAAATTGATTTTTCACTTTGTTGAGTAGAAAAGGAGTATTAATGATTAATTTTGAAGATTTTACTAAAGTAGATATTCGGGTCGGAACTATTTTGGAGGTAGAAGAGTTTCCAGAAGCACGTAAACCAGCCCTCATACTCCATATTGATTTTGGGCCGGAGGTTGGACGCAAAAAAACATCTGCTCAAATCACCGATCTTTATAAAAAAGAAAATTTGATCGGAAGACAGATCCTAGCTGTAGTCAATTTCCCCCCAAAGCAAATCGGATCCTTTATGTCGGAAGTTCTTGTGTTAGGCCTTGCTAATGAAAAAGATGAAATTATTTTAGTGTGCCCAGATATGAAGGTTCCCAATGGCCAAAAACTACATTAAGAAACTAGGCTTTAAAGCTCCCTAGAGCTTTCAAGTAGCGGCAGTTTGACTTTTTCGAAAATTTCCGCATAATTGTGTCAATGAAAAGTATCGGCATTCTTGGAAGTACAGGATCGATTGGGCGCGATGCTCTTAAAGTGGTCCGCCACCTTCGAAGACAAGTTTCTGTTTTAGCTGCGAAAACCAATATCAATCTGCTCGAAGAACAGGCTAAAGAATTTGAGCCTGAAGTGGTTGCAGTTTGGGATCAGCAAAAAGCCCAGGAACTGCAAAAACGGCTTCCCCACATCCCAGTACTTGCTGGAGAAGAAGGTCTGTGTGCTGCTGCCACGCATTCTTCCGCCCCGCTTCTCTTCAATGCAATCTCTGGCTTTGAAGGGATTCAGCCCACCCTTCATGCTATTGAGGCAGGCAAAGACATTGCCCTGGCCAATAAGGAAGCCCTTGTTGCAGCCGGAACCCTCGTGGTGGAGCGGGCTCGGGAAAAAGGAGTTAGTCTCATCCCCGTCGATAGCGAACTCACTGCCATCTTCCAATGTCTGAAGGGAGAAGCCCAAAAAGATGTTCATCGCATCATTCTCACCGCTTCGGGAGGCCCCTTTAGGGAACATAGTGAAAAAAGACTCGCTGAGGTCCGCTTAGAGGAAGCTCTTTCCCATCCCAATTATTTGATGAGCCCAAAGGGGGCCATCGATTCCTCGACCTTGATGAATAAAGGTCTCGAGATGATTGCAGCCCACTTTTTCTATGACATCCCGATGGAGAGAATCGAAGTGGTGATCCATCCCCAGCAGCTCATTCACAGCATGGTGGAATTTGACGATCGATCGATCATGGCGCAGATGGGAAAGCCCAATATGCTCGTGCCCATTCAAGTTGCGCTGACTCATCCCTCAAGAGAAGAGGGAATGCTTGATCCTTTCGATTTTACAAAAGCGCATACTCTCCACTTTGCTCCCTATGATTCTGATCGATTTCGCTGCCTCGACCTTGCCTATCATGCCTTGGCTGCAGGAGGGAGCATGCCTTGTTTCATGAACGCTGCCAATGATGTTCTTGTTGAGCGCTTTTTGTCATGCGAGATCGATTGGTTAGAAATTGGGAGAAAACTCGAAACTTTAATGCAAAAACATGAGGTGGCGCAGCCAACTCATTATGAAGATTTGGTCTCAATCGATCAAACGGCGCGCCAACTTGCACAAGGAATTTAAATGTTCATCAATATTATTTATATTTTCCTCGCTCTTCTAGGGATCGGTTTTCTGATTTTTATTCATGAGCTTGGTCACTACTTTACTGCCCGAAAAGTGGGGATCAAAGTCGAAGCATTTGCGATCGGTTTTGGCAAAGCCATTTTCCAGTGGCAGCGAGATGGAGTGAAATGGAAAATCGGCTGGCTCCCGTTTGGAGGCTACGTCAAGATGGCGGGCATGGAAAAACAGGGACCGATCGAGCCCCATCAAATTGAAGATGGCTTTTTTGGGAAAAAACCCTGGGCACGAATCAAAGTTGCCGCCATGGGTCCCATTGTCAATCTCGTCTTTGCTTTTGTTGCCTTTTCACTCATCTGGATGTCGGGGGGGCGCGATAAATCCTTTGCAGAATTTACCCACCACATTGGCTGGGTAGACCGAGACTCGGGACTTGATAAAGCCGAAATCCGTTCAGGAGATGAGATCACCCGGTTAAATGGTCGCCCATTTAAAGGGTTTAATGATTTTTTGCAGAGTGCTGCCCTCGACAATCAAGCTCTATCGATGAGTGGGTATGAAATCGATTATCTAACAGGAGAAAGAACCCCTTTCACCTATACCTTCGATCACAGTGCAGATCTAGATGCAATGGTCAAAGCGACCCACATTTCGAACATGATCAATCCAGCTGGATACCTCCTATTCAATAAATTCCAAGAGGGATCTCCCATGCAGCAAAGTGGGATCGCAAAAGGAGATCGAGTGCTATGGGTCGATGGGCAGATGATCTTTTCCTTTCGCCAGCTGATAGAGATCTTAAACCAAAATACTGCTCTTCTCACCGTGGAGCGCGATGGCAAGACCTTTTTGACAAGGATTCCCCTCCTTCCTGTGCGCGATTTGCGTCTGACACAAGAAGAAAGGGGAGAGTTTGATGATTGGCGCGAAGAAGTTCAACTTGATGCCCGTATTGAAGACCTCTTGTTCATTCCCTACAACATAGCCAATGATGGCACTATTGAAAACCCCTTTGGCTACATCAACGGGCGTTCTCAGTCCAAGCTCTCTTTTGAGCCGCCTGAGCGGATCCAAAACTCGATTCCCCTGATGAAAGGGGATCGAATTATTGCTGCAGATGGCAAGACCATTGCAAGAGGATCAGAACTCTTCAAAGAAGTCCAAACTCCCACAAGTCTCATCGTCATCAAAAAAGAAAAAGAAGAAAAACCCCTTTCCTGGAAAGAGGCAGATAAAAGCTTTGTGGCCTCTTTTGAAATGCAGCAGCTGGACAAGATCATCCGTTCGATTGGAACAAAAAATCCGGTGACACAAGCAGGCAATCTTACCCTCCTTGCTCCCATAAAGCCGATTCCAGTCAGCCAAATTCCCAAAGCCGAAGAGCAGAGCCAAAAACAGCTTGAAAAAATTTCGAAACGAAAGCAAGAAATCGAGCAGATTGAAGATCCAGAAAAAAAAGAAGAAGCCGAAAAAAATCTCGACTTTTACCAAAATCGAAGAGCTTTAGGAGTGTACTTTGAAGACAAACAAGTGACCTATAATCCACCGCCATATGTTCTCTTCAGCGATGTATTTAAAGAAGTCTATCGAACGCTCTTTGCACTCGTTTCTGGATTTTTAAGCCCCAAACACCTTGGAGGCCCTATTGGCATTGTGCAAGTGATTCATCACGGTTGGACGCTTGGTTTTAGTGAGGCATTATATTGGCTAGGACTCATCAGCCTCAACTTAGGCCTTCTCAATCTTCTTCCAATACCCATGCTTGATGGGGGTTATATCCTCTTTGCCATATGGGAAATGGTCACAAAAAAACCGCTCAAAGCAAAAACCATGGAGCGGCTCATTATTCCTTTTGTGATTCTCATCGTCGCACTATTCATCTATCTGACATACAACGACATTGTCCGAATCATTAAATCTATTTTTTAGTACTCAATGCTTGATAGACTTTTTGGGCTGGTACTTTGGCGATATTGAACACTAAACTGACCAATGACCCGATCGCCCATACTGTATATTCGAGACAAGTTTCAGAAAGGGACTTCTGGCTCGAAACAATTGGTCCTGGCGCTGAAGCTTCTTCGACTCGAGCAGCCGCTGGAAGTTCTGGAGCCTCTGGGAGTTCTCTGGGTCGCATGTCGCTTGCCTTAGGAGCGGGCGCACTTATTTTTTCATAGTGATAGACGTATCCTTGAGCGATATATGGACTCGGATCTTTTACTTCAGTCACCTTTGCATCATCAATGTAATACCAAGTTTCTCCCACTCTTCGTAAATATGTATAGTGGCCTCCATCTATGGTTCCACTATGAATAATACATCCCGTTAATTCATATTCACTGTTCTCATTATTGACAGTGTATTTGGGTGGTAATGGATAACGTGTTGGAACGTTTTGAAGGTCGCTTCCTTCTTTCGCTGGGATAAATTCGCCGCTTTCCATTGGAACTTGAAAAAATCTTTGTGCTTCAATGATTAGATCATCAGGAGCTTTTGTGAATTGTTTCTTGATTGCTAAATCCCTATCCGTGACATTTTGAAAAAACGCATCCAATAATGTTGGGAAATCTAGTTTGTCTGTTGACAGCTGCAATTGAACGCTAGTATGTTTTTCCGGTTCTCTTTTTTCTTCTTCTTCTAATTCTAGTCCCCCAAATTCCCTTGTTTGTGTCAATTCAAATCCAACATCAGCTTCTTCTAATATACGATGAAGAGGATCCAAGACATCAATTTGTTTAGTATTTGAAGAGTTTCCTTCTGTTTTCCAGTCTCTTGCAGCACCATACGAAAGGCTTGCACCAATCCATCCGCGCAAAGCTATACCAAAAGATGGATTTACAGCAGTATCGCTTTCTTGGGCAGCATAAATACTCTGAATCAATTTTCCTAGATCTGATTCTGGATCAATTTTGCTCGCAATTCTCCATGCACCAGCGAACAATTGTCCAAGAGCATTTAATCCGCAATTCTGTCCTAATCTTCTAATACCAGTTGGAGGAAGATCTTTCATGACTTCTGGACTACGAAATTTTGTTGCGTCAGACGCAGAGGACGAAGATGAACTTCTTGAAGGCATGACACGGATTCTTTGTGCAAGCCTTACTTGCAAGCTTTTCGCCAGACGAATATCATGTGTCGCATTTGGAATGGCTAGGCCTGCGGATGCAACAAGATCTGTTATTTGACCGAGATAATGGTTGGCGAGTTCTTTCTGTCCAACTGAAATAGCATCTAAGACAAATCTATGTTGCATGGCAATATCATCGCCAAAACCTGTTTTAAATTGAGAGCTTGTAAAATCTATTGTTCCTGTACTGCTACTAGACATAATTATTATTCTCCTACTATTAGTATAGCAAAAGCTGCTTTCTTTGTAAAGATATTGTTAATGGTTTTTTCTTGGTATCTAAGTGCCTTAACCTTAGGGAAAAAAGTCGGACACCCTATTTGAAAGTGAGCAATGACCAGAATCTACGCAACCTTTTGGCTATCAATACATTATATATCTTGCGGTTAGCATCCGAGTATCATTGCTTGAAAATAAGGGGCTTGTATAACTAGGAACTATCTGATGAGACCTTTTCAAAGTGAAATACGTATCCTTTTGCGATTAAATCACTTGGATCTTCTATCTCAGTCACCGTTGCATCATCAATGTGATACCAAGTTTCTTCCACCCTTCGTAAGTATGTATAGTGGCCTCCTCTGAGGTCGCCGCTGTGAATAAAACATCCTTTTAATTGGTAAGCAGCGTTTTCATTATCGGCAGTATATTCGGGTGGTAATGGGATGTGTTTTGGGACGTTTTTAAGGCCTCTTTCCTCTTTACCTGCAATAAATTCTCCATCAAGGGGAACTTGAAAATATCTCTGTGCTTCAATGATCAAATCATTGGGAGCTTCTTTCAACTGTCGTTGGATAGTCTCACCACTTTCAGTAAAATATTGGAAAAAAGCTTGAAATAATTTTTCAAAATTCAGTTCTTCCATTGATAGCTGGAATAGAATACTAGAATGTTTTTCTTCTTGTCTTTCTGAGGTTTCATCTTTTTCTAATAGTTTGAATCCCTCAAAGAATTTTTGTTGAATCGACCGAATGCGAACTTCGGCTTTTTCTAATATACAATGAAGAGGAATCAAGACATCGATTTGCTTGTCATTTGAAGAATAGCCTTCTTTATCCCATTCTGCTTTATCTCCATCCGTAAGATTTTCCCCTATCCATGCGCGTAGCTTGTCACCAAAACTTGAGTCAACAGTAGTCGCATTTACCTGGGCAGCATAAATCTTCTGCATCAATTTCCCTAGCTCAGAACTTGTCCCAATTTGCCTAACGATTCTTGGTGCTCCAGTGAGAAATTGTACAAGGGCATTCAACCCGCAATTCTGCCCGGATCTTTGAATGCCAGCAGGAGGAAAGACTTGCATCATTTCTGGGGTGTAAGGAGGAGGAGGCATGAGTGGACTTTCTGCTAAACTACTAAAAGATGCTGCAGCCATTTTTCTCCCTGAAAAATTGTTGTTCCATATTTTGGAATGAGTATATTGTACTCCAAAGATTCCTGCTTTCGAAAAGGTGTTTTCCTACTATGAAACAAATGGTTTTTTCTCGTGCAAAAAGAATAGCTAAGTTTGGTTTGTTTGTGAAGCTCGTTTTGTTGGTTTTTCCATTCTATCTAAATGCCTTGACCCTCGAGGAAAAAGTCGGACAGCTGTTTGTCATTCCAATCTGCCCAAACTTAGGAGAAGAACATGTTGAGAAAGTGCATCAGCTTATTCAAGAGAGACACATTGGAGGAGTCATTTTCATGGAAGGAACTTCGGAGAAGCAAAAAGAAATTCTCCAGGGCCTTGATAAGAACATCCTTACCTTCCAAGACGCCGAATGGGGTATCGGAATGCGTCTGAAGGATGTCGCTCCCATGCCTAAAAACCTTACACTAGGTGCCATTCAAGATTTAGACCTATTGAGGGCCTTTGGGCGAGAATTAGCCCGCCAATGTCGCGGAGTGGGGATCC
>QIGB01000008.1 GCA_003228815.1 Chlamydiota bacterium
CAAGGTAAAATATGTTTTGAAAGTTAAATTCGAATAGGAATTTGATACAATCTGGCCAAAATCATTTCCAAAATCCCTGCAAAAGGATACCCCTGCGACATAGAAATCCATATTTTACGCACACTTAGCCGTATCTGCGCCCCTATTTTAAACAGCTTCAATCGGATTGTAGAGCACTGAAATTTGGCCATGTCTGTTCCCTTGAGAGCAAACTGTCTCAGCCATTGCATCAGCACATAGGCAAATGAGGAAAAGTAAAGACGAAGTTGATTGGAGCGCATCATTGCGGTCGATGTGCGATCCGCAAACAAATACAGTTGTTGCTCCTTGATACGATTCTCCATCTCTCCTCGAGCACAATAAAGCCTTTCATAGAGACATGAAGCTCTCCAAGACTCCTCTTGCAAAGAGCTAACAATAAAGCGCGGATTTTCGCCTTGTTTTAAATACTCTGCTTTACCTACCACCCGCCGCTCTTTAGACCAACTTTTCAATGTCTGGTAGCGAAAGTCTTTAAATATTCGCGCTGCATGACCTGTCTTCTCGTACAGATTCTTTGACTCCTCCATCTCTTCGACAATGATATCCTTTAATCTCTTGTTCTTTGCGAGTCCTAAGACGTAGTCTATATTATTGGTTTCACACCAATCCATGATGGCATTACGGCAAAAACCAGAATCTCCTCGAATGATAATACGGGTATGAGGCCACTTTTCTCTAAGACGTTTGACAATGTGCTCCAACTCTTCAATAGAACCATCTGAAGCATCACGATCCGCTGTGCGCAAGCGTGCACATAGCAATTGCTCTCCACAAAAAATGTACAAAGGAAGATAGCAGTAGTGTTTGTAATACCCATGGAAAAAGCGCCCCTCTTGTGAGCCATATAGCGTGTCGTCTGTTGCATCCAAATCTAAAATGATTTCTTCAGGGGGTTCTTCGTAGCTTTCCATGAATACAGTAATCAACAGATCATCAATTTCTTCAGGACAAGCAACAATTTTTTTATAACGACTCACACCCTCTTCATTTTCGGGTGTTAGCTCAAATCTATTTAAAGTGCTTTTTCCAGCTGTTGCTTTTCCTTTATCTCTTTCTCTTTGCCGGCTTAAACCACTTGGATCTTCCTTGTCGCACAATAATCCCAATAATGGATCATTCCGCAAAATTTCATGGTCATTGAGATCTTCATAGCCCATAGCGATGCCACAAATGCGTTGCTTGATTAACTCTTCCACAGTGTGTTCGATCATATCTGGATTGCGAAAATCCTTAAAACAGTGGCTCAAACGTTTCAGAATATGGGTGCGCTTTTCCACCTCTCTCAAAAGAAGTGCGCCGCCATCTGAAGTGATGTTGCCTCCATCAAATTTTACAATAACATCTCGTGAAAGAAGAGGGTGAAATTTAAGCTGATTTGATTTACACTCTGTTTTCATCTGACCGTCCTTTTTTGTGTATGTAAGCGTTTGCTTTTAAAGCTATTGTACCATAAAAGGCGGTTTTTTTTCATCCCTTTGGTGAGAAATGCAGGCTAGAGATTCCTCTAGTTCGAGAACTTGCTGCAGCATTTCGAACATTTCAAGAGTTGTTTCTAGACCGACTTGTTCTTCAACGCGATTCATCACTTCGCAGAGAATTTTTTTCACTTTGTTCAGATCACCTTGTTGGATATATTGTTTGAGCGAGGCAAAATCGGAATGAACTTCTTCCTTTTGGGAGCCATCTTCTGAACCCTCTGACTCTACTTCTATTGTGACGTGCTTAGGAAGAATAGTGTTTAAGAGTTGTTCAATCGCCTCATTATCTTTAAGGTTTTGTTGAAGCTTATCGATTTGAGTCATCACTTGTGTTCCCAAATCTGTTCCACGCCAAATCGGGACGAGTTTTTTCAGCACTTCGTAGGTGATGTAAGTAGAGAGAAGGGCGAATAGTACGGGGAGGATGATTGGATTGGTTAAAGCAGCAGTGACTGCTGTTCCTGCAGCGAGTTTCAGTAAAAGGGGGCCGATAGCCATTAAAGTTCCGATGAGAATCAGTAAAGCTCCATCGAAGACCAATCGATATCCATCTGTCTTTTGTCCTTTAGCAAGTACTTTGACTCCTTGTGCAATACAAGAAAGTCCAACTGCGATATTGACAATACCGCCGATAACTCCAAAGGCAGTGGAAAAACCTTGGACTATGGCTGCGGTTTTCAAAGCTGGTATAAAGCATTGGATCGCTTCAAAACCCAGGTAGCCCATAGAGAAGAAATCTCCTGCGACTAGCCAAAAATCGCTATCTAAGTCATAGAGGTTATATTTTTCCCAAAATTTCTGTCGTTTTTCTTCTACTTCCGTTTTCTTGGATTTTTTAGCTTCTAGTGTTGCTTTTGCGAGAGAGCTCAGTTTTTCTACCGAAGGTATTCTGCTAAGCGGAGGCGCGGAGGTTTCAATATATCCTTGCTGAGAAGAATCTGATATGGAGGTTATTGCACTCATTTTTAAACCCCTTACTTCTATTTGCTTTCCTAGCTAATTAAATAATAACATTTATTTAAATATTTTTCAATAAAAATCGAATTTATTGTAGGCCACAAAATAGAAATGCCACCCTTAGTGTAAAGAAATAATTTTACACATAAAGGAGGCTACAAACCATGGAAAGGGTTATTGCTATGAGTACCAAGGAGTTATCACGATTAGACGTCATGCTTCAATTACAGAGGTTCTTACTGAGTCAAGCGCAAGCTGCTGATATTCTAGGAATTAGTGTGAGACAGGTCAAGCGGCTTTGGAAGGCTTTCAAGGAAGACGGAGCCAAAGGTCTTATTTCTAAGAAACGAGGTAGCAAAGGCAACCATCGGTTGCCCGAGGAAGTCAAAAAAGGGCATTAGACCTTATAGGGGAAAAATACCGCGATTTTGGTCCCAAGTTTGCCCATGAGAAGCTCGAGCAGTCCGCGGCTGTTCTGGCAAAGGAAAATTGGTTCGAATGCGAAAGAAGAAGTCCGTCTTGATATGATGCAAGCTCTGCACCAACTCCAAGCAGAATTAGATGCTAAGTACAACCCAGATGGATATAACATCGGGCTCAATTATGGAAAGGCCGCTGGACAAAGTGTAATGCATCTGCACCTGCATATCATCCCTCGCTATGCTGGCGATACGACTGACCCCAAAGGGGGCGTACGCGGCGTCATCCCAACCAAGCAAAAATATGAAAGTTGATTCAGTTGCACCTGAAGCAATTCGTTAACAGTCCCTTAGACCCAGCCTTATTGTCTCTAACAAAAATCAAAATAAAAACTACATTAATTGTAGATATTGAGCTTGATAACTCTTTCCATATTTTGCAGTTTCCTCTTGGATAAAAATTATCTTTTATACACGAAAGGTGTCATTTCTATTTGCTACATATAAGCCACGATTTTCATTTCAAACAAATCAACCTTCGTTTATAATCAATGCAATCAATTTAAAAGGAGTTTTTATGTCATCATCATTAAGTTTCATAACTGACGCCACTGGGCAATGCGGAATATGTCTGAATTCATTAGACAGCCCAGACAGGCAAGTAGTTGCTCATGAGGGAGAGGGATCCAGACATCCCATGCATGCAACTTGTCTTCAAGTGTGGCTTAGAAGTGGCTCAACTTGTCCAACTTGTCGGGTAGAGCTAAATCCAAGCCTTTTCATTCCCTACTCTGAACAAATTCAAGTTCTATCTCAACAATTTTTTAATGCTGCAAATAAAGAAGCACAGGAACTAGCAGGAGTGGGACTAGGAGGTATAGCAGCTGGAGCAATAACCTTTGCAATTATACCATTAGCAAGAGTTATTGCGAGCCCAACAGCAAAAACAATTGGAATGGGGTTAAAAGATATAAAAATCGGAGCAGCATTAGGAGGGGGACTCGCTTTAGCAAAGTTTATTATCGAAAAAACAGGAGACACAGGCGCATTCCTAGGAGGAAAAGCGGCAGATGCACTAGGACTAGGGGAATACAGAAGGGAAGGAAAACTGTTAGGAGCAGCAGGAGGAGCAGTAACATCAGGGATAATATTAATACCAAATGGAATTAAATTTGTAAGTTATCTAATGCCCTAGATTAAAAGACGGATTTACGTTCAAAACCGCCAAAACATCCAATAACATTTAAGGCCATGCAACCTCATTTGAGCATCGGCGGATGATAGTTCTGCATCGCCTTGTCCACAAAACGATAAGCTCAATTGTCGCGACAATGTCGCGACAATCATCTTGTCAGAAAAGATTTCCATATCCTACCTTCCAAGCAACAAATAGGAATGCCGATTTGATTTTCAGCTAAAGAAAAAAAAGATAGCCTGTGAGCGACAGAAAAAAAGGGTGGAATCCCTTTTTTCTGCTCGAGCAGTCCGCGACGTGATTAATTTTGGGAAATCTTTTCACATGATCTAAATTCAGGAATCGCTCGAATCATGAATTCATCAAATAGAGGTACAGTGAATGCTAAATCCCCATAAGCTGGACTATAGATCATTCCTTTCTTAATCAATCTAGCTCGTACTGGACTCAAACTTGTAGGTTTATTCTGCAAAATATCCGCAATATCTCCCATGCGATGAGGAGAAGGTCCTAGTTCTGCCATTGCACGCAAAAAATTTTTTTCACCAGGTGTCAGTCTGTCAAAGCGCACACGAAAAAAGTTTTGATCGAGCCTTGGAATCACTGTAGCTGTAGCCTCTTGAATGGTTTTCAGGGTGATTGGGCTAGCATTAGCCAAATTCCATGCTTGATATCCCCACTCTTGAAGAAAATATGGATAACCTTTTGTCAAATGAAAGATTTCTTTAAGAGCCGCAGAGTCGAAAGTCACTCCGACAGCTTGAGCAGGTTCATTCAACGCAATAGCCGCATCTTCTTCTGATAAAGCTCCAATATCTGGAAAACTGAAGAGCCGTTCAGCATAAGATTTTGCTTCTCCAGCAAGCCCAGGAAGAATCGGTAGTCCTGCTCCCAAAAGTAATAAAGGGAGCTGGCGTTGTTGCACCTTATGCATGGCCATAATGAGCGCTCCCAATTCTTTCTGGCCAAAATATTGAATCTCATCAATTAAGATTGCGACTGCGATTTGACGATCTTCGGCAGCCTCTCCTATAGCAACAAATAGATTAGGTAAATCGATTTCCAAATCCCCACTATCAGCAGAACCTTTCTCTGGCTCAATGCCTAATCCAAAGGAGACGTCCCCTACAGTGACAGTAAAAGCGCTTACAAAGCTCCTTAAAACAGCTAATCCTCTCTTTACTTTTTCGCTCATTCCCGCTATCCGATTCAAATCGAAAAGAAGAGTACGTAAATAAGGAACAATCAATGGTCCTAAAGGTTTATTCTCATGTGCTTCAATAAAAATAGTTTTATAATTACTTTGCCTAGCTAAAATTTCAATTTGATTTAGTAAAACAGTCTTGCCTACTCCGCGAAGCCCGGTTAATAATATACTTTTTTCTGGACGTTTACTTATGATGCGGCCAAGTAACACTCTTGCTTGCTCCAGTGCAGGATCTCTTCCTACTAATTCAGGAGGTGGAGAACCAGCGCCAGGTGAAAAGGGATTTCGAATTGGATCCATGTCAAACATTCCTAGTTATATCAACTTATACATAGTTATAACAGAAATCCTGTATAAGTGTGTATAACTTTTCACGGAGGACAAGAGCCTATATAAAGAATGGGCCTGTGAGCGACAGAAAAAAAATGGTGGAATCCCTTTTTTTCTGCTCGAGCAGTCATTATATGGAGCTCCCCACCAAACACTATGAAACCTCTATTGTATTTTTTTCTTTTTCTTTGGTTTCTCTTTTTGCTTTGCCTTTCAGAGCAAAACGCAAAGGAACCCCAATAAAACCAAAAGTTTTTCGGAAAGTATTGATGAGATATTTTTTGTACGTATCTACCATGAGGTCGGGCCTGTTGACAAAGAGGACAAATTGGGGAGGATGGACATCCACTTGCGCAATGTAATAGATCCGCAGTCGCTTGCCCCCCAGCATCGGCGGGTGATAGCTCTGCATCGCCTTTTCCATAAAACGATTGAGTTCGCCCGTGGAAACACGGAAATGTGCTTGGGAATACACTTCATTCATTTGCGTATAAATCTTTTCGAGATTCCGCCCTGTTTTTGCAGAAATGAAAAGGGTTGGACAATGGCTTAAGAAAGGGACTTCTGTGTGCACTGATTGCAAACAATGTTCCATCCGAAAACCTTTTACAAGATCCCACTTATTGAAGAGGAGAATACATCCTTTACCAAGCGATTCAATTTCTTTGGCAATCCGTTTTTCTTGCGCTGTGATTCCTGCCTCTGCATCTAGAAGAAGAAGGCAGAGATCTGCCCGCTCAAGAGCCCGCTGTGTCCGAATGGCAGCAAATTTGTCGACGACTTCATGTTCAGCACCTTTGCGGCGAATGCCAGCTGTGTCGATCAGACGATATTTCTTCCCGTCCACTTCAACATCAATGTCGATACTGTCGCGAGTGGTTCCAGCAATCGGACTCACAAGACACCGCTCCTCATCGAGAAGATGGTTGACGAGAGTGGATTTTCCCACGTTAGGGCGGCCGACAATGGCCACTTTAAGAGCACCATCATCGATTTCAACTTCTTCTTCCCATTTGGTCGTGCGAAAAGCTTTTTCTAAAAGCTCGACTACATGCAATCCATGCACAGCAGAGATCCCCTCAATCTCAGGAAATCCGAGGCAGTGGAAGTCATGAATGCGGTCCATTTGATCGAGATTGTCGACCTTGTTCACTGCGAGGACTACAGGTTTTTCTTTGCGATGCAAAATACGGGCGACCTCTTCATCGAGCTCGGTGAGCCCTACTTTTCCATCGACCACAAAAACGAGTGCATCGGCCTCTTCAATGGCAATTTCTGCTTGACGTCGGATCGACTCATTAAAAGAAATTTTGGAATGAGGATCAATTCCGCCGGTGTCGATCACCTCATAGGGATGTCCAAAAAAGTCAGCTTTGGCATAAAGGCGATCGCGAGTGATCCCTTCTGCCTCATCGACAATGGAGATCCGCTGCTTACATAAGCGATTGAAAAGAGCCGACTTACCCACATTGGGCCGACCGACAATAGCCAGTTTAGGAAGATTTTTACCCATTATGCAGGTAATTATAAGGAGATTTCACAAAAAAAGCTATTCCAACATTTGGAGGATTTCAATAAGCTCTTGACGCTTAAGACCTTTGATCTGATCCTGTTCATCAAAACCGATCACTCCTTTGGCCAGAGATAGCTTTTTCTCAATGACGCGGTCAATATGCTCTTCAATGGTATTTTTTGTGACCAGTTTGAAGACTTGGACCCCTCGTTTCTGACCCATCCGGTGGACCCGATCGGTGGCTTGATTTTCTTTGGCGGGGTTCCACCACCGGTCATAGTGAATCACAACCGATGCGGCAATCAAATCAATCCCGACTCCGGCAGCTAGCAAGGAGCCGAGAAAAACTTCGCATTTGGGATCGATAGCAAATCGCTCGACTTCCCCTTTCCGATCGCGTGTGGCCCCTCGGATTTCTGCAAATTGTATCCCATGTTCTTTGAGATGCATGCCCATGATGTCGAGCATGTGGAGATATTGGGTGAAAACAACGAGTTTTTGCCCACTATCTCGTGTCTCACTTAAGAGTTCTACAAAGAGTTCCCATTTGCCTGACTGGTGATCCTTATAATCTTGGATTTTTTTGGTGATGAGACACGGGTGGTTACACACTTGCTTCAGCTTTGAGAGCATTGAAAAGATGTGTGCCATGGGAGGAGGCGTTGTCTCATCTTTGAGCTGCTTGAGGAGGTACCCACGATTTTGTGCAACAATTTCATGGTAGAGTTTGTGTTGTTCTCCGGAAAGGTCGCAGAGAGCCACCTCTTCAATTTTTTCTGGTAGCTCAGTGAGAACTTCGCTTTTTTTGCGTCTGAGGAGAAAAGGATGAATGAGTCGAGCTAAAGACTCACGTTTTTCTTCATCTTGGTATTTTTCAATTGGACTTATGAAAACTTCACGAAAGACACCTGCTGAGGGCAAATAAGCAGGAATCACAAGATCAAAAACTGCTTTGAGTTCCATAAGGCGATTTTCAATTGGTGTGCCTGTAAGACCAATGCGCATCCCTGCGGAGATATTGTGCAACGCTTTATTTGTGAGCGATCTTTCATTTTTTGCGACTTGCAATTCGTCAAAGATGGCTAAATCAAAATCATAACCAGAAAGAGCCTCATTTTCTGTGCGCACGATTCCATAAGAAGTGAGCAAAAGGTCATAGGCATCGTGACTAAACGTTTCAAACTCTCTTCCAATTCCATGAAAAACATAGGGTTTTACAGTAGGCAAAAATTGGTTGATAAGCTTTTCCCAATGGTAGATGACAGATGTTGGACAGACGACAAGGAAACGGGGTCTTTTCTTTTTTTGTTCATTTTGCATCCCTGCCATCAGCGCCATTGCTTGGTGGGTTTTCCCAAGCCCCATCTCATCACAGAGAAGACCAGAAAGACCATAAGAATGTAAAAACCAAAGCCAATCAACACCCATTTTTTGATAGAGACGCAAATCACTTTCTAGCCCAGTGAGATCGATTTCAGAAGGCGCTTTAAAAGAGAGAAAATCATGGAGGAGTTTCCGCGCATCTTTTGCTTTTTTGGACTCGCCTTCTGGCTCATACAAATCTTCCATCCCGCAAAGACGCAAAAATTCGAGAGTCGTCATGCGGACTGCGTTGCCATTTTCTAACCACCGTTTTTTGGTTTTTTCTTTGATCCAATCGAATTGTTTCTTGCGCAAGAAAATCAGACCTGCATCGGAAAAAAGATATTGCTTTCCCTGTCCAAATCCTTCCCAAATTTGATAAGGATGGACGCGACCTAAATCAGTTTCATAGGCTAGTTCTAATACCCACTGTCCTGTTTTTGCTGTGGGCTGACGCTTCAGATGCTGGATGTGGAGATCCATCGTTTTGGGCCGCTTCAAACGGGGATCGATCGTGATGACATGGGGATAGAGGAGTTCCAGTTCATAGCCAACAAAATAGGGTTCGGCCATCCGGTCAATCACTTTTTCCACTTTATAGCTTTCGGGGAGACGAGAAATATGAGGGATAAGAGAAAATCCATCTCCGTCTACATAAGTGTAATCACCATAGATACTCACATTTTCGGGTACATATCCCTCATGAAAGAAAAATTCGGGGTGGATCGAGATTTTTTCTTCTTCATTGAAACCGATATTGAGTCCCGATTTTTCAAGGGGACATTCTTTTGCAAAAAAACCTGGAATCAGTTCCAACTCATCGTGGTGCTGGTGGATAAATGACGAAATTTCAAACGAAGGAACTTCCATGCCAGACTTAATGATAGCTCCAGGACGGGTTGTCACCTTTGAATAAAAGCCCCTGCCAGGAACATAAATCCAATCTCCTACATCGACAATGTTTTCTGTAGCTTCAGAAAATTCCAGACGCGTAAAAAACTTAAGATTTCCTTTTTCGTTAAATTTGAATCCCAAATGAGATTCCATTCCACTCACATGCGTCTGAAAACCGTCCATTCCCTGCAACCAAACCCGATGCCGATCAATGAAATCGGAGATTTTGTCTTTGGGAATTTCGAGCTTGATCCCATCGAAGAGCTGTTCTTGAACAAGAAAGAATCCTTTTTCTGGGAGATAGACCCACTGACCAAAATAATGAGCCCCTTTTTCTGCTAAGTCGCCTTTTTCGAAAAGATATGCCTCGATATGTAAAGAGCTGTCTTCTTTCAACTCCATTGCGTAACGCATCGGGAGAGGTTCTCTGTGAATTTTTTCGTTTTCGAGCAATTTTTGGACCAGCTTTAAGTGACGCTCAAAAAAAAGATCCACCTGCTCTTTTTCAATCTGCTTTTGCGTAAGCATTGGATCAGTTTCCAAGGGAAAAAATCCCACTCCCGGGAAAAAGCGCCACGCGTCAATTTGAATGGCTTCTTTCTGATCCAAAGGCTCACTTGGTCTTTCTTTCCCTTCCTCAAACTCAAGAGAAAATGCTCCGCGATCTTTGTGAAACACTAGCTTTTCCAGTTTGCCAAAAAAATAGGGGTGGACTTGCAAAGGAGAAGAGACCGATTCGAGCGATGGGATGATCTGCGGGTAATCGGAAAGTCCTATGACAAATTCCACTTCCATTTCAGGGAATCGGACATGGAGGAGCTGTGGAGGAACTTCATCAGAAAAGTGCAACGTGTATGAAACTCCATTTTCTTGCAGCATCATCCACCACTTGGCAAGGTCTGCCCAAAAAGAGAGCTCATAGCGCAATTGCGGAGAAGGGCGCCCTTCCCGCCAAAGCATCAATTCTTCTTGAGAAAGATTGGAAAATTTGAGCGAAGTTTCTTCCGTTTCCACAGGGCGCTTAAAAAGAATCTCTTCTAGCTTTTGCTTGGCTTTGCCCCTGACTTTGAGCAAAAGATCTCGCTTTCCTAATTTTGAAAATGCCTCAAAACCCTCTTTCGAAGCTTTTAAAGAACTAGGAGCATATCCATGACGCTCTGCTGAAATGAGTCCTATCTGATTCCATAAACTCTCTCGAAAACGAACATGCAAAGGTTCGTCATTCATGACTTTCAAATACGCTGCGGCCAAGTGAAGACAAGATCCTTTTTTCTCGGCAATGCCACAGGTGCAAAAAGCATCCATGACCTGTCCCGCATCGCTCATCTGCAAAAAAGGCCAAACGATCTCTTTGGGTTTTTTCGATCCAAGAATCTCAATTTGATAAGTCCCTTCTGAAAAAAGAACACTAAGAACGCGTCCTTCTTTGAGAAGTTTTTTTCCATCAAGGAGATCCTTACTTGAAAAAATGTGCATGAACCCCCGTCTTGCAATCCCACAGACCATCAAAAACCTTTTCCGATGGCCCTGTCAATTCAACCTCATTGCCAATGCGAACTTCTAAAATTTCATTCGAAGAAGTCTGTATTGCAACCTCTTTATCACAAAGACCCAAACGATTTGCCACAAAAGCGCAAGACACAGCACCCGTTCCACAAGCCAAGGTCACATTTTCAACACCACGCTCATAAGTGCGCATCCGAAAATTTCCTTCTTTGGTTTTCCAAAAAAAGTTCACATTGGCTCCTTCTGGCAGCAACTTTTCATGATAGCGCATCGCTCTACCTTCTCGCAGCACATCTACCTCATCATCTGCGAAAACCACAACGTGAGGCACTCCAGCATCTACCACAGAAACCATTCTCGATAAGAGCTCAATTTTCCAATGCAGGATCTTTGGTAGTGGCAAAAAGATAAGAATTTTCGACGCAATACACTTAACAGTCAAGACTTTCCCTGCCACTTCCACCTTAGAAACCAGCTTTCCAAGATCTCTTAAAAAATGGACAAAACAGCGGAGTCCATTACCACACATGCCAGCATGCGAGCCATCTGCATTGAAATAGACCATTTGATAATCAGCTATAGAAGAAGGCTGGACAAGAATGAGCCCATCGGCTCCTATTCCCAGACGTCGATCGCAAAACTGTTTGACAAGAGCATGAGGAAATGTTTTTTCGAAATCCTCAACCAGAATAAAATCGTTCCCTGCTCCATGATATTTACTGAATTTGAGACCATTGCATAACTGCTTTCGCCGGGGGAATTTTGAATTTTTTGAATTATTTGGCCTTGGAACACGGAGCAAGCTCATAAGAGCTTGTATAGCATGAAAGGGCAATTTAGTCGAAAAAGGCAAGTTCCAAATCGGCGGAATGAGTTATGCAACGGTCTCAATTTCTGCATAAGACTCGACCACTTTGTCGAGAAGTCCATATTCAAGAGCTTCTTCAGCTGACATCCATGTATCGCGGTCGATCGCTCTTCCAATGATAGCCTGATCCTTCCCTGTGGCCTCGACATAAATATCGATAAGCAGCTGGCGCGTCTTCAAAATTTCTTTTGCCTGAATCTCCAGATCTGTAGCTTGGCCCTGGACAAGACCCATGATTCTGGGCTGATGAATCATGATCCGCGCATGTTTCGTTGCAAAACGGCGCCCTGTTGCAGCACAGAGACTCAAAACAGAACCCATGGAAGCAGCAAGGCCTGTAATTAAAGTGGTCACAGGAGAAGTGATCATTTTGACTTGATCCCAAATCGCAAAACCACAGTCCACCGCCCCTCCTGGGGAATTGATCACAAAAAGAATGGGTTTGCCGGGATCTTGCATTTCGAGATACCAAAGTTTGCGGATAATAGCATTGGCAGACTTCTCATCAACCGCATCAGAAAAGAAAATCCGACGGGACTTGAGAAGGGCCTCCTCAATTCGATCTTCTACTAAACTTTCTCGTCCTTTTTGACCTTCTTGCATGACCATTTTTATATCTCCTTTGGGTTATTTTCATTATTGCCTGGGAAGCAGATTTATTCAATGACTACTTCAGGGTAGAGAGGATGATGCGAAAGCAAATCTTTTACTTGGATTTGCACACGACTGAGAACTTGGGGGTCAATATCGACTTTTGCACGACTATTGCCCTGTAGTTTTTCGGAAAAAGCTGGCTTTGTCCCCTTCAAGAGATCGACAATCATGATTCCAATTTGGCGCATTTCATTTTCGCGCATTCCCAAAGTTGTGAGTGCTGGCGTGCCAATGCGGACACCTGAAGTATACCACGCTCCATTTGCATCAAAAGGAATCGAGTTGCGATTGACTGTCAACCCCGCTTCCCTTAGCGCCCTTTCTGCTTGAAGGCCTGTAAGCCCGAACGACCCCATCACATTTATGACGATCAAGTGATTGTCCGTTCCATTTGTGAGCACTTTAGCTCCATTCGAAATCAATGCATCGGCAAGCGCATTGGCATTTGCCACAATCTTATGAGCATATTTTTGAAACTCTGGCGTATTCGCCTCCTGAAACGCCACAACCTTAGCCGCCATCACATGAGGAAGAGGGCCTCCCATAACAAGAGGACATCCTTTATCCACTGCCTCTTTAAATTCTTTCTGGCACATGACAAGGCCACCACGAGGCCCACGTAGTGTCTTGTGCGTCGTTGAAGTGACCAAATGGGCAAACGGAACAGGATCATAATCTCCCTGCAAAACCTTCCCAGCGACGAGTCCAGCAAAATGGGCCATATCTGCCATCATCACGGCGCCGACACGATCGGCAATCTCACGCATCTTGGCAAAGTTAATCAGCCGCGGATAAGCCGAGTATCCGACCATCAAAAGAGCGGGCTTTTCCCTCTCCACCTGTTTTTCGAGTGCTGAATAGTCGAGAAAACCCGTCTTCGGATCCACCTCATAGGCCACCGCTTTTAGAATCTTACTGGAAATATTGCGCCGATACCCATGAGTCAAATGCCCCCCCGATCCAAGCCCCATTCCCATCATCTTTTGGGAGACCAGGATTTTGCGCACCTCTTCATATTCCTCAGCCGTCAACTCATCGACCGATTTTTTGCCCAGTCGCTGAATCTCTTTATTTTCAAAACGATCAGTCAGAAATGCCCAAATCGCCACCAGATTGGCATCCGCACCAGAATGCGGTTGGACATAAGCGTGATCACAACGAAAAATAGCCTTCAACTCATTGATTGCCAGATCTTCAATCGTATCGATATTCTCGCAACCGGCATAAAATCTTCTATGGACATACCCTTCTGCATACTTGTCGGTCAACAAGTTACCCATTGCGAGTTGCACAGCAAGAGAAGAGTAATTTTCCGATGCAATGAGTTTTAAATATTTTCTTTGATCTTGCAACTCCCCCACAATGGCTCGGACCACATCGGGATGTTTTTCACCGATATGATCGAGTGCTGCAAGATAGGCAATCGCGCCCTTACTCTGTTTTTCCTTAGAAAATTTTTGAAAATACTTTTCTAGATATTCCATTGGCATCAATTTCCCCTTTTTTGCCAAAAACCTTCAAGACTTTTTTTTCGCTCCCCTCCTGGAAAAACCTTGAGAAATATTCCTCTGAAGCATTACCCTTATCCCTAGACAAAAGGAATTTTGACATGCAAGAGATCTTAAAACCCATTATTGAAATCCAAGAGTTCGATATGAAAATGATCCGCCTGATGCGCATCAAGCGCGAGCGGCAAAAAGAACTCAAACAAATTGAAGAATTGCGCGCTGATCTTCATGCTCAAGTCAAGGAAAAAGAATTTGAAGTAGAAGAGCTCACCAAGCAAATCAAAGCCCATGAAATCCGTATCGAAGAAATCTCAAAAAAACTCAAAGAACTCGAAGCACGTCAAACCCAAATCAAGAAAGTGGAAGAGTTCAATGCTCTCACCCAAGAAATGACCGGTTCCGAGCGCGCGAAGATCTCTGTCGAGCAAAAAATTTCTGATCTCGTCGACCAAAAAGCCATCGAAGAGGAACTGCTCGAAAAGATCCGTGAGAGCCTCAAAACCTCCGAAGCAAGCAGCATCGCTCTGGAAAAAGAGATCCAACAAAGCATCAACATGATCAATGCAGAGGGAACGCAGCTCAAAGAAGGACGGGATGCCCTTGCGACCACTGCCGATCCAGATACTTTACGCATCTACGAAAGACTTTTGCGCAACAAGAAAGATCGGGTCGTGGTCCCCATAGAAAATCGCACCTGCAGCGGATGTCATATTGCCCTGACAGCACAACATGAAAACATCGTCCGCAAAGGAGAAAACCTCGTCTTCTGTGAGCATTGCTCACGGATCCACTTCTGGCAAGAGGCTGAAGCCCTTGAAGGAACTCCTGTCGCGACCAAGCGCCGCCGCAGACGCACCGCAACCACTTAATGCCAAATTGGTATAATTTTCGGGAAAGCAGGCAATCGCTGCTGCAATGTGTAGCAGAGGAAAGTCCGGACTTCGCAAGGAGAGATGCCAGCGAAACGCTGGGGGCCGAAAGGCTACGGAAAGTGCAACAGAAAACACACCGCGTGCCCAATGGGTATGACAGGCTGAAAATGGCAGCTTTAGGAGCTGTCCCCTTTCTGGAAACAGAGAGGAGTTGTAAACCCCATCTGAAGCAAGAAGTCTATTCGCTCATATGTTTCCTAGCATGGCGAATGGCAACGATCGCTTGAGGCGCCTGGCAACAGCCGCCCTAGAGGAATGATTGCCCACGACAGAATCCGGCTTACGTGCTTTCCCTTTTTTTAATTTTAATATAATCAAAAAAATGCCCTTAACTACATCAACCCCACTTGCTTCATCCGCTATTAGAACAGACTTTACACCTCAATTTAATTGTACTTGTCCAGATACAGAAGCGCAGCAATATCTAGGGAAAGCAGAGACACATACTGCGAATGGAGAATACGATCAAGCCATAGCTTCTTTAGTTAAAGCCATTCATATCCCCGGGGGAATATGTGACCAAAATTTTCGAGCCTACCTCTATCAATGGAAAGCAGCAGTCTTAAACAAAAAGAACCTTTTTGAAGAGACCCTTAAAACTGCAGAGCAGGCACAGAAAATTCCTGGTTTGTCAAATGTAACTATTCAATTTGAGCTTCACAAACTCAAGGCTGACACCTATCATCAACTTCAAATGAATAACAAGGCGCTTTTTGAAGCCAATCAAGGTCTTTGTTTTTTTTGCTTTCCCTCACTTGCAAAGCAAGTGGAAGAACTTCGTCTATTCAAGATAATTTTAGAAAAAAGGAAATAGGAATCGCTTCTGACCGATTGAGCCATTTGGCAACAGTCTCCACTCGGGTAATACAATCTCTTTTTTAAGCCCCGCGACTTACTGATAATCTCGACTTTGTACCTTTTGGCAACTTAAGTCATGCCGCCTGAAGCATCCTTTTCACTATAGCTTCCGCCCATTCTTTCATTTTCGGTGT
>QIGB01000027.1 GCA_003228815.1 Chlamydiota bacterium
TTTTTTGAACTTTAACTTTGCCTTGGGAAATTGCAAAAGATGGGATTATAAAAATAACGGTTTTCTCTCCCAACAAAACTACCGTGCACCCGTGGTAAAGGGTCTCATGTGAAACTTCGTAAGGGAAAAGAGACAGCGATTATTCCTAATCATAAAGAACTTAAAAAAGGACTTGAGCGTTCATTATTGAAACAACTCAAGGAGAATAAGTAGAATGAAATATCATTTTAAAGTACATAAAGAAAAAAAAGGCTTTTGGGCAGAATGCATTGAAATTCCTACATGTTTAACTCAAGGCGATACCTGGGAAGAATTGTATGAGAATATGCAAGATGCACTCCACACTTATCTCGAAGAGCCAGAAGACTCACAATATCTTGCTCCGCTTCCTAAAAAATCAATCAAAACATCACGTCGAATTGTTGAGGTTCCAGTAGAGCCTTCGGTTGCTCTTGCTTTTTCCCTTCGGAGAGAAAGAATTAAGAACGGGCTTACACAACAACAAGCAGCTGAAATGTTAGGAATGAAAGGGCTATATAGCTATCAACGACTTGAAAAAAAGTGCAACCCAAAGCTTGAAATGATCTTCAGAATTGTTTCACTATTTCCATCTCTTTCCTTAGACAGAGTATTGAGATAAAAAATCTGAGACCAGAAGCAAATATACAATGGTCTCAATTTCCCATTTTCGTTATAGTCAGTTTCCTTGAAAGAGAGCGCAGCAAAGCTTTTTTCATTTGCTGAGAGCTTTAGATTTTTTCTTAGGAGAAGAACAATATGAAAGATCGTATCATTATCGTAACTGGGGCCGCTGGTTTTATTGGATCTGCAGTTGCCCGCCATCTCAATGACCTCGGATATCATCGTCTCCTTCTAGTTGATGACATAGAAAAAACCGAAAAATGGAAAAATTTGCTCGGCAAAAAATTCTATGATTTCATTTCCAAAAACGATTTATTTTCCTGGCTGATCGATCATGCAGATGAAGTAGGTGGCATCATCCATCTCGGAGCCTGTTCGGATACACTGGAAAAGGATGGCGACTATCTGATGGAAAACAATTTCCGCTACACGCAAATCCTTGCTGAAGTTGCCCTCGAACATGACATTCGGTTCATTTACGCCTCTTCTGCAGCTACTTATGGCGATGGAAGCCAAGGCTTTTCCGATGATATTGATCAGTTAGAAGAACTGCGTCCCTTAAATCTCTATGGTTTTTCGAAGCACTTCTTTGATTTATGGGCCAAACAGCAAGGGATTCTCGATCGCATTGTTGGTCTCAAGTATTTCAATGTTTTTGGCCCCAATGAAAACCATAAAGGCCATATGGCCTCGATGGTCTATAAGATGCTCCCCAAAGTAAAAAATGAAGGAGTGGTCCATCTTTTTAGATCTTCTGATCCAGACAACTTTGGTGATGGACAGCAGTGTCGCGATTTCATCTATATCAAAGACGTCGCTCGGTTGACCTGTGATTTTTTGTTCAATAATATTAGTGGGATTTTTAATATCGGGAGAGGAACACCAACAACTTGGAATGAGCTCGCCTCAGCACTTTTTGAAGCAATAGGAAAAGAAAAAAACATCCAGTATATCGATATGCCTGAAGACCTTGTGAAACAGTACCAAAACTATACTTGCGCCGATATGCAGAAGTTTTTAAAAAAACATCAGAAAACAGAGACGATTAGCACCTACAACATCAAAGACGCTGTTTGTGATTATGTCCAAGGATATCTACTCAAGGATCAACGATGGTAAAACTCATTGGAATGCTCAGCCGGCTCGGTCCGGTGAAAGTACTCGTCATTGGCGATTTTATGCTCGATGCATATACAAACGGCAAAATCCTACGCATTTCTCCCGAAGCTCCCGTTTCCGTTCTCCATGTCCATAATGAAGAAAGCCGTCCCGGGGGAGCGGGAAACGTCGTCTTTAACTTGTCTTCTCTTGGTGCTCAAGTATCCGTCATCGGTCGCGTAGGCCGCGATTATGCAGGCGAAGAGATCCGCAATTCCCTTGAAAATGAAGGGATTGATGTCCGGGGCCTAGTTTCCCAAAAACGGTACAAAACCCCCGTCAAAAATCGCTTCATTGCAGATTCCCAACAAGTCCTTCGTGTCGATTTTGAAACCATCACCCCCTTGCCTGAGGATCTCGAACATGAAGTCATTCAAAAACTACCTGATTTAATGGAAGAGTGCCAGATCGTGGCCATTTCGGATTATGGCAAAGAATTTCTCTCGCATGCCCTTCTTGGAGTTGTAATTGAAATGGCAAAAGCACGCCATGTCCCAGTTATTGTCGATCCCAAAGGAAATGACTTTACCAAATATCGAGGGGCTACGATCCTTACCCCCAATTTGTCAGAAGCCTATGCAGCCGCGAGACTACCGCAAGATATTCCACTCGATGAGGTCGCTGTCACCATTTTGAAGACTTGTGGAGTTGAGCAGCTCATGATTACCCGTTCAGAAGAGGGGATCTCACTATTTAATCGCGATGGGGACCGCTTCGACTTTCCGGTCCGGTCGAAAGAAGTCAAAGATGTAACAGGAGCTGGAGATACCGTCCTTTCAATGCTCAGTATTGCCCTTGCCAACGGCCTCGACATCAAATATGCCGCTCAATTGGCGAATATTGCAGCTGGCATGGTCATTGAACGGATTGGATGTGCCCGGATCGATCTTTCTGATATGGCAGAGCGTCTGATGGAATTTGACGTAGAGAATAAGATCTTCGATGGCGAGCATATCTTTGCTCTGCAGCAGTCGCTCAAAGGCAAAGGATGCAGTGTCCTCAGCCTCGAAAGCAACCATGGGATGTCGACTGCCGTCTTTAAATCGCTGCGCAAATTAGCTGCCAAAAACCCTGAAAACAAACTCGTCTTGTATTTGCGGGGCAATCAACCCGATAGAGAATTTATTTCCCTCTTATCTTCCCTATCCGATGTCGATTTTATTGTCGTCGAGTGCACCAGCCTCAAAGACCTGTGCGATCTCATTGAGCCAGCAGAGATCTATGCAATCGAGGCCAATAAACTCATTGACCTCGAAAAATCACCCGCCCAGCTCGCTAGTGTCTAAGCTTCTTGAGATGCTCGATGCGCATCTCTATAGGAGGATGCGATGAAAAGAGGTAGGCAAAACCCGATTTCGATGGCGTAGAAATTTTGAAGGTTTGGAGCGATTCTTTTTCTGCTGTGGGGACATGCCGTTTGACAAAAGTTTTGAGCCTTTCTAGAGAGGAAATCATTTTCTCTTTTCCTGCAAGATGAGCCCCTCCTGCATCTGCACGAAACTCTCGTCTGCGTGAATACCACAAAACCACTAAAGATCCGAGAACCATGAAAACCATCTGGAAGAGAAAGGTAAAAACCATAAAAGAGCCATAGGACCCTCTCTTATCTCCACGGCCAAATCCAGAAAGAATCAACGCAAGAACTCTTGCGAGGAACATCACAAAGGCATTCACAACACCTTGTAAAAGTGTCATCGTCACCATATCACCATTGTTGATGTGAGACAGTTCATGCGCAAGAACTCCTTCGAGCTCATTTTTTTTCATGTTTTCTAAAAGCCCTGAGGAGACTGCTACAAGCGATCTTCTTTTGGAAGGCCCTGTTGCAAAAGCATTGACTTCTGCCGATTTATATACCCCTATTTCGGGTACTTCAGGAAGGTGTGCTTTTTGTGCTAATCGCTGTACCATATTGACAAGATCTTTTAGATGAGGGTCTTTAGTTCTTTGATCAATGACTTTGACTCCTAACATCCATTTAGCCATGACGCGGGAAAGAGCCAAAGAAATAAACGCACCACCCATACCCCAAACGAGACAAAAGATCAGCAAATCTGTATAACTGATTCCATATTGCGAAATATAGGGCTGAACATTGAAAATATTCAACACAATCGTAATCATGGTAAGAACAAGAATGTTAACGAGTATGAAAAGAAAAATACGTTTGATGAATCTCATAGTTTTTGCTCCAAATTTTCAGGAAAAATATAACAAATTTGTTTTTATTTGCATATAAATAGACCATATGCGATTTATCAAGGAAAGAACCAAATAACCAGCGAAGATCAAGATGCGCCGACGACCAAAGAAGAATGCCTGTACAATCATGATTAGTTGTGAAGAGCCTACTGAAGATGGAAAAATGCAAGTAGAAATGACCTGTGAGGGTGATGAAATTCTCGCATCCTATCTGCTCGAGAGCGCTCAATCTTTACTTGATAATCGCTCCCAAGCTTCTTCAAAAGTCTCTTCGATCGGAAATTAATTTCTTTTGAATTGGAAGAGTGATAGATATACAATCCCTAAATCATTCTAGATGGGTCGCCACCATATATCTTTTGTACCAAATCGTTAAACTTAATTAAACAATATCCATCGTAAGCTTGAGAAATTTTCTCCATATCATCACCAAAAACTTGTCTGATTCCTGGAGATTTCTTGAATGTTTCAAAGCTCTTCAATTGCGTACGTTTAAAGTGCTCGAAATCTAACGATTTTTTTATTCTTTCATGACCAGTTAATTCAGTTCTTTGTGCCGTACTATAAGAGCGGGCACAAAACTGTCCCCATAGATTCAGTCCATAGTTGGGTCTAAAACAACAACTTATTTTTGGTAATAACCCTGAAAATATTCTTCCTGACATAGACTTCCTTCTTGTTAATGAGGGTGTTTACAAATTCATCTCAATCTTTTGGCTCAAATTCGCTGAATGAATTCATTCAGCTCCATTTTTCGCCAAAAACTGAGGCAAAAAAATCTAAAATCCCCGCCTCAAAGCAATTTGTAAACACCCTCTAAGGATTGCAATAATTTTCTGGTATAAGATCTATTAATTCAATGTTTATTCACAAAATTGGATGTCCGCAGTATACTGAACTTCATGGAATTGGCTGAACTGAAAAAATGGTTTTCTACCAATCGCGAGGCGATTTTAGATGATTTGTTTACTTTCTTGAGATTCAAATCGATTGCCACCGATCCACAGTATGATGAAGATACAAAAAAATGTGCTGCCTTTCTTGTCTCTTATCTCAATGAAATCGGTTTGGAAGCAATGAGTTGGGAGACTTCTAAACAACCCGTCATCTTTGCAAAAAATACTGCTGCAGGAAAAGATCGCCCTACTCTTCTCATTTACCACCATTATGATGTCCAACCCGTCGATCCATTAGATCTTTGGGAATCCAATCCTTTCAAGCCGACCATACGCGAGGGAAAAGTCTATGCCCGCGGCGCCCAAGACAACAAAGGGCAATGTTTTTATACGATCACAGCTCTTAAGGCACTTTTGGAAGAATCGAAATCTCTCAACTTCAATCTAAAACTCTTCATCGAAGGGGAAGAAGAGAGCGGAAGCACTGGCACACTCGAGATCATCAAACAAAAAAAAGAAGAATTGCAAAGTGATTATCTTCTCGTGGTCGACTGTGGAATTCCAGGACCAGATATTCCCGCCATCACTCTTGGAATGCGCGGAATTTTGACGATGGATCTAGAAGTGCGCACTGCAGATAGCGATATGCATTCTGGAAGTATGGGAGGCGTTGCCTATAATCCTATTAGAGCTCTTTCCCATGCTCTTGCAAAATGTTGGGATGAGAATGGGAAAATTGCCATTCCGCATTTTTATGACGAGGTGCAAGATCTCTCACCAGAGGAAAAGAAAGCATTCGATTTTATCATGGATGAAAAGATGGTCCGCAAAGAGTTTGGCCTGAAAGCTCTTTGTCCCGATCCGGGTTACTTAATTGGAGAATCGGTGAGCATTCGCCCTACTCTGGAGATCAATGGTATCAATGGTGGATATACAGGAGAAGGTTTTAAAACGGTTCTTCCTGCAGTTGCCACGGCCAAAATTTCCTGTCGTCTCGTGCCAGACCAAGATCCTGAAAAGATCTTTGCTAGCCTCAAAAAACATCTCGAGAACCATCTCCCAGAAGGAGCAGTCCTTACCATAGTCAAAGAACAGGGCTCTTCCGCCTTCCGCTGCAATGTGCATTCTTTGATTGCCAAACGGGCCGCAAAGGCGTATGAAGAAGTAATGGGAAAGCCATGCAAGTCGATCCTCGGAGGCGGCTCAATTCCCATCGTCGGTGAGCTTGCTAAAGCAAGTGGCGCTGACGTTGTTGCGATGGGATATGGTCTTGATAGTGATCATATGCATGCTCCGAATGAGCACTTTGGTCTCGATCGTTTTGAGCAAGGCTTTCTGACAATAGGGAACCTACTAGAGCAGTTTCATGTTGAGTAAAATTTGGATCCTCTTCGGGCCGGGCTCTCTTTTGGGAGCACTCGCTCTTCTCCTCTATCGCGTAAGATACCTCATAGGACATCCCGTTTGGCTCTGTGGGCTTATCCTCTCCATTTTTCTTGCCTGTGGAATCATCTATTTATCTTTCAAAGAAGTTCTCTCTCGTGAGAAGGATTTCCTTCATCAAAATTCTCAAAACCAAAAAGAATCGGAAGACCTGCGGGCGATCTTAGAAGAGGCCCATACTCTCTACCGTGAAAAAGTGGAAAAACTGGAGCAGACGATTGCAACCATTGAAAAGGAACAAAAACTCCACATAGAGGCAAAAGAAAAAACCTTAATAGATCTACAAGGAAGTTACGAGGAAACAAAGGAAGAATCGAATGCCTACAAAAATCAAACCCATCAGTTCCAAATTTCTCTGGAAGACGCTCTTGACCAGCTTCGTGATTCGCAACAGTTTCAGTATATCCAACAAGAGGTGGGAAAAGCTTTGCCCAAAAATCTCCCTAGCCAACATCGGCAACTGCGGGAGCAATTTGATGAGAAAGCACTCATTCTCGAACAGACTCGCCGCCGTCTTTTCGTCATAGAAGGACAACTCCTTGCACTCAAAAAGGAACAAGCAACGGCAAGTTTAAGAGAAAATTCCGAAGAAGAGAACATCTTCCAAATGGTCCAAGTTCTAGTTGAGGAGAATGACCTTTTGGAAGAGGAAATTGCACATCTCGAAACACTTGTTGCAGAATCCCTGAAATCCAAAAGGGAAAAGAAGCCGAAGAAAAAAATCGATCAAATGCTCGAATTCCAGTTCGAACCAACAAATTCTCAATGAAAGGTCACATCCGGGCAAAAATGCCTACGATTCCAATTATAATCAGATAAATCCCAACGATGTAATTCAAAATAGTTGGGAAAATGAGTACCAAAATTCCTGCAGCAAGGGAAACAATGGCTGTAACGAGTGGATGAGCAAACATCATCATCTTATCCTCCAAGTAGTGTCTTCCTTTTCTATAATCTATTTTTGAAAAAAGGACAAATCAATCTTCGAGGAGGGTCAAGATTTCACAACCAGAGTCAGTAACGAGAAGAGTATGTTCCCATTGGGCGCTCGGTTTACCGTCTTTGGTATAAGCCGTCCAATGATTTTCAGAATCGATGTAGCCATCACGAACACCGGCATTGATCATCGGTTCAATGGTAAAGGTCATTCCGGGGGCTAAAGGAATTTGCGTCTCATTGCGATGGTGAGGAACCTGAGGCGGTTCATGAAATTGCAATCCGACGCCGTGGCCAACAAATTGATTGACGACAGAGCATCCATGCTCGCCTGCATAGTCTTCGATCACATCGCCGATTTCACAAAGCATGAGCCCGGGCCTTAAAATCGCAATGGCGCGCATCAAACACTGCTGAGCGACATTCACGACATTTTCTTTCTCAGGTGTGATTTTACCAATCGTCACCATGGCACTGCAGTCTCCTAAAAAGCCATCGAGAATACAGCTGACATCAATGTTGAGAATATCGCCTTCTTTGAGGGGAATGTCATTGGGGATGCCATGGCAAATTTCATGGTTCAAAGAAGTGCAAATGCTTTTGGGATAAGGAGGCGAGCCGTAGCCAAGAGGAGCGGGGACAGCATTGGCTTCTATATGGAGTTGATGAGAAAAATCATTGATTTCATTGGTTGTGACCCCAGCTTTTGCCAGTTCACAAGTCTTTTTCAAAATGTAGGCGGCAAGCTGACAAGACTTGCGAATTCCAGCAATTTGCTCATCATTTTTGAGAATAATTCCATATTTTTTGAAGTATTCATCAGCCAACCCCTTTTGGGAATGCGCTTTCTGAGGATAGTGACACTTTTTCCATTTCTTACCGCTACCGCAAAAGCATGGATCATTGCGTGAAATCATAGAAAACATTTTCTCCCCTCAAGAGGATAATCTTCAACAGAAAACTCTATGGTGCATGGATGATCGGCTCAAGACCATTAAGGAACATTTGTACCGCGATCATGATCAGAAGAAGACCGGTGAAGCGTTCACAAGCAATAAGACCTCGTTCACCTAAAAATCTCTTGAGATGGATAGAAGAAAGAAGAATGATGGCAGTAGCTACCCAAGCAATGAGAATGGCACTGAGACATCTCCAAATCGGAATTTTTTGGTGTGCATAGAGCATGACGGCAGCGAGCACCGCAGGTCCCGAAACAAGGGGAACGGCGAGAGGAACGAGGAAGGGTTCTTGCCCAGCATTCCACTCAATATTTTTCTCTTTTCTGGGAAAAACTAAATTAATCCCGATGGTAAATAGGATGATCCCTCCAGAAATGAGAACGGCATGTTGGCTAATTTTGAGAATACTCAATAGAAAATCCCCAAGAAAATAAAAACCGAAGATGATGAAAAGGGCAATGATGAGCTCACGTGCGATGATATAGCGGTGCCTCTGAGGATCGATTTCTTTTAAGACGGAAAGAAAAATCGGCACATTGCCAATAGAATCCATCAAAAGAAAAAGAGAAAGCGAGAGAGAGAAAAGAGTCATATCTTCACTGTATACTAATTGAAAAAAATAAATCCAAAAAATTTATGAATCTTTTTGGCTAAAATAGCATTCTCAATCTTGCTAACTTCCTAAGTTAGCGGCGATTTCCAAATGCAATTTTATCTCTAAAATTTTTCGTCCTTTTGTGGATTTATTTTTTTCAATTAGTATTATCCCTTTTGGGATGCGATTGCAACTGCCTTCCAGATGCGAAGCAATATTTTTTGATGAGAAGGTTTGAGCTCATCAAAAATAAGAAGGCAGTCTTGATTCTTTTCAAAAGCTGCCCCCGTCCAATTTGCAGAACCTATGATGAAGGTCTTATTGTCGATGAGAGCCCATTTGTGATGAAGAAGTTGACTTCCCCCACTCTTTCGGATTTCAACACCAACATCTTTTAAAGCTTCGACATGTTTTTTGCTTGCGCCAAGGGCTGTATAACGATCGATTGCAACGGAAACAGAAACCCCTCGTTTTTTTGCCTCCATGAGTTTTTCTCGAATCGTGGGGTGAGTCAAAGTGAACATGGCAATTTGAATCGATTCTTTTGCTGCATCAATGCGCTGTGTTAATGCTTCAATGGCTTTTTTCTCGAAATCCGGAAGAAGAAAAGCAGAGAGAAAAAGACCATCAACAACAAATTCTTTTTGCTGCTCAGAAGAGTGTTTGAAAAACATTGCGAGATCATGATTCCAGATCCCTACGATGAGATTGTCATGCATCTTTAGAGATTGGGGAGTGTAGTTAGCCGTTCCCAAAAAAATGGTTGTATCATCAATGATGAGAATTTTGCGATGCATGAGTCCACTACTTTTGATCGGATAGGCGGCTAGATGGGGGGGGAGAGACCGGGAAGCTTTTTTATCATAAAAAATTTGCACATCGATTCCTTGGGATTGTTTTTTTTCAAGCAGGGCAATGAGATCAGGATCTGTCAGCCCATAGATTTGCATGGAAATCGATTGCTTTGCACTTTTGATGGCTCGCATCACGACGAGTTTAAGATTCGAATGGAGATGATTGGAATAAAAGACTATAGGTTTTTCACTAGTAGGATAAGGAACTCGAAGTGTGGCAAGAGTCAGCCAACAATACCCTCCGAGAATGGCAATAATTATGAGTCTTTTCAGACCTTTTGACCTTCCGAGCGCATCTTGCGAACAACAGCGCCAAGTCCGAGCTTATCGATGATACGCATTCCATGTTTGGAAAGACGGAGAGAAATGAAGCGATTTTCCTCAGAAAACCAAAAGCGTTTTTTAATGAGATTAGGCTGGAAACGTCGTCGTTTGACCCCAGTGATTTTCAAGCCAATTCCCTTTTTCTTTTTTGCAATCCCGCGGCGGGCATAACTATTTCCCTTACATGGCTTTTTCCCAGTGACTTGACATTGCTTGGGCATAAATATCTCCTTTTCAAAACAGCATAGCAGAAGATTTCTTATTGAACAAGAATCTTGGAATTTCTAAATTAAAATTTACATGGAAGAGTTATTCGCAGATTTTGTAGTCATTGGCTCAGGACCTTCAGGTCAAACAGGTGCAATCCAAGCGGCCAAACTTGGAAAATCAGTCCTTGTCATCGAAAAAGGGGAGCATTTAGGGGGAGCCTCTCTCAATTCCGGAACGATTCCCTCAAAGTCTCTCCGTGAGGCAATCCTCGATATGACCGATTTTTATCAAAGAAGTTTTTACGGTCGAACCAAAGAAGCGAAAGCAGTTTCGATCAACGAACTCAACTTTCGCCTCAATAAAATTCTTAACAATCAGCGAGAGGAACTCAAAAAGCAATTTCACAAAAACGATATTCGCTTTTTGCATGGACTTGCGAAATTTGAAGATCCCCATCGGGTTTTGGTTCTCGATCAAGAGGGGCGAATTCTCTATCGGGTTCGATTTGAATATGCTTTGATTGCTTCTGGTTCGAAACCCCGCAATCCCAAACATGTTCCTTTCGATGATGATAAAGTGCTCGATTCAACGCGACTTTTATCCATAGATCGGGTTCCCAAAACCCTAATCGTCCTTGGCGGAGGAATCGTAGGGGCTGAATATGCCAGTTTTTTTGCGGCCCTTGGAACGGAAGTGACCGTTGTCGACAAGGAAAAACATCTTCTCCCTATGCTTGACAAAGAGATGAGCCTCCTTTTGCAAAAATCGCTCGGAGACATCGGGCTCAAGATGGTGGGAAATACAGAATTTGATCGGATAGAAAAAACTAAAGAAGGAGTGAAACTTTTTTGCAAAGACGGTCGTGTCCTTAGTGCAGAAATGCTACTTTATTCAATTGGAAGGGTTGGGAATATCGATGATATGGGAGTAGAAAAAGTGGGGATTGGGGTGGATAAACGGGGCTATATTCCTGTCAATTCACTTTTCCAAACCGTAGCTCCGCATATCTATGCTGTAGGGGATGTGATTGGAACTCCCGCTCTTGCGGCAACGAGTTTTGAACAGGGGAGACTTGCTGCGAGACATGCTTTTGGAGGCCAAACCCACTATTTTTCCAGTTTTTATCCCATCGGCATTTATACCATTCCAGAAATTTCTTCATGTGGGTATACTGAAGAACAATTAGACGAGCTTGGATTTCACTACGAAACAGGAAGAGCTTACTACCACGAGATCGCCCGTAACCAGATTGTCGGAAACGATGCTGGCCTGTTCAAAATCCTCTTCCATGCAGAAACATTAGAAATTCTCGGCATCCATATCATTGGGCGCGGAGCAACAGAAAATATCCATATTGGACAAGTGGCGATGACATTTAATGCGCGAATTGATTATTTTATCGATCAGGTGTTCAACTACCCCACATATGCCGAGGGTATGCGAATTGCAGCCTTGAATGGCTATAACAAAATTCACCATCGCAAATAGGAGAAAAATGGCAATATACGAACTCTTCGACCAAGAAAAAAAAGAAAGCTTTACTGAAACCTTTGAGCATGTCGAAGAAAAATTCGAGAAAAAGGAGGGCAAACGCCATTTCTTTTCCACGTTGGTCACACGCTTTTGTTTCCTACTCCTTTTGATTGCCGATGCCGCTTGGCTCGTTTACAACATTCTTCTCATTTTCATTGCAACCCTCCTTGTTCTACTATCTGGAGGAAAAAGCGCTGCATGTAAAAAAATGTTTTTCCGCGCAGCCCTCCACTTGCGCCGTTCGGTTGTTTGTGGCCTATCTCTTTTCATTGGACTCTTCAGTCCCCCCTTTGGTATCATGGTGGCGTGCACCTACTTTTTGATGTACGACAAAGCGGGAATGGAAGAAGTCGTTCCAGCTCCGCTGCAAGCACAATTTAAGGACATTTTTAAAACAGACAGATAGGTTTGTAATAATGCAATATGCTGGATTTTTACAACGCCTCGTAGCCTATGCAATCGACAGTGTCGTTCTCATTGGGATCTATTGTATCATTGGGCTCTTATTAGGGATGAGTTTGATTTTTCCCTCTCTGATGGCGTTGCCGATGGTCGGTTTTTGGTTTTATGGCGGGCTTTTTTTCACAGCCTGGCTCTACTTTGCCATTTTTGAGAGCTCCACGCGGAGTGCCACCCTTGGAAAACAATTGCTTGGCCTCAAAGTAGTCGATCTAGAAGGGCAGCGTATTGGCTTTTGGCGAGCCACTGCTCGCTACTTTTCCCGTTTGATCTTGCGCATTGGTGCGCTTCTCATCTTTTTCACGAAAAAAAAACAAGCCCTTCACGACAAAATTGCTCGTGTCGTTGTCATCCAAAAGTCAACCTAGAGCAAAAAATTACAATTTTTTCGAGCGGCGATGCTTCACGTAGAGCCAGATCAAAAGAATATTGAGCACCAGAAAAGCAAGCAGAGAAAGTATCGGCATGGTGATGGGATCATCGGATACAGCCTTTAGAGTGCAAGATGGACAAAAATTATTTTGTGCAAAGAACTTGATCAAAACGACATGGTACACTGAAATTGCTAGACCGATGAGAGACAAGGGAAGTACATAGAGAATGATCCGATAGGCATTGCGAAACGCTGCTATACCCAAAATGATCGCAAGAGGAAAGAGGATCACTCTCTGATACCAACAGAGAGTACAGGGATCTTCATTTGTTATTTCGCTAAAAAATAGACTTCCAACTGTGCCGATACAGACGAGAAGCCAAGGGAAAAAAAGTCCAAATTTTTTCATTGTTGTGTCGATTGCTCCTGAGGTGTTTTCTGTTGAGGTTTAGAAGATTTCTGTTGGGGTTTAGAAGGTTTCTGTTGTTGAGGTGTTTTCTGTTGGGGTGTAGAAGGTTTCTGTTGTTGAGGTGTTTTCTGTTGTTGCGTTTTACTTCGAGGTGAATAGGGCTGTTCTTGTGGCACTTGTTTCTGCTTTTGTGCTTCTTCGAGCATTTTTCTCGTGGAAATCTGTTTTCCACTGACAGAGGTGCCGGTATTCATATTTGTGATGAGCACCGGATAGTCGGGATTGTCACTTTTGCCAAGCATAACTGGAAAAGGAGTAATCCAATATGCCGTATAGAGATGATCTTCAGGAGCGATCTCATAGGTCGATCCATTAGAGAGCTCTAATTTAGCGCCATCCTCGATATTGAGAGAAAGATATAACTGTTCTTTTCTTTTTTGCGGATGGTCTTCTTTAAGTTCAAAGTTAGTATTGATCCATTCCTGCAAGGCCATTCTTTGACTATAGTTAAGGTCATTGACTCCCGTCTGCTCTTTTTCCTCACTGGTCATGGCATCATTGAGGACAATTTTTGCAAAAATCGGGACAGCAAGAATTAAAGGAAGCAAAGCAAGTCTCTTCATATCCTCCTTCTAGAAGAGCAAAGAATATATTTCAATCTTTTGCAAGAAGAGAATAGAAAGTATTCTACAAATAGAAGACGCCTTGTCGGGGGCTTCCATCATATAGCGCGGCTGACTTCGTAGCCGTGTCCAGCACTGTGACCCGATCGAACGGGGCAATTTTCCTTTGCCATAACCGCCATTGACTGCTCAAGCAGAAAAAAGGGATTTTACCCTTTTTTTCTGTCGCTCGCAGGTCCACACTTTTCGTATTTAAAGTAGGCTCTGGATGAGGACATGAAGGTGGGTGGAATCCCACCTGAATGCTCATCCAGTCGATGGCTGCTTCGGCACATGAAAATCGGTTCGAATGCGAAAGAACAGTACTTCGTACGGGCTTGAGCAGGAGAATCCGATTAGCCTAAGCCGAAGTCAGCGTGAGTGACACGAAGTGCAAAGACACGGCTCCGAAGTGAGCCGTGCTATGGGCCCGTAAAGGAATAACCTGACAATCCTCGAGGGAAAAATCGATTCATCTCCCGATGATTTTCCCTTGTAGATATTGCAGGAATATCTA
>QIGB01000102.1 GCA_003228815.1 Chlamydiota bacterium
CTCCCTTGAAATATTTAGAAGATGCCATCCAAGCCTTTTATGCTAAACAGCCCCCACCCTTAATCGCTCCATCTCTAGGCATTTAAGCCTATAGGTGAACATTTACGATGAGCTTGCATTGGAGAGAAAAATTTAAAAAGTTATCCTATTAAAAACAGTTTGAACTAATCATCAATTTTTTTTAAAACTTTGCATCACAAATAATTTAGGTGCATGTTCAAGACTCTTATACAATGTCTGGTGACCAATATCTATGCTACAAACGTTATGAGACAGATAGAATTTCCTGAATACAAGTTGTAAATTGATTTTCTTGCTTTTCGGATTTTTCCGTTATTTTCAAATCTTAGCTTTTGTCCACTTACCAAATGCTTCTTCTCCGATTTGATCTGCATGTTTGTCGTAGACCTTTTGCAATGCCTGGAAAAAGCCTTTCGCATCCGCATTGAGTCCATGAAGAGAAAGGGATTTCAGGATGCGTGTGATCCGCCGGTAGTTGTGGTTACCAAGATTGAGCCAATTTTTTGCTTTTTCAGAAAAATTAGCCCCGATTTGAATGTCGCCCGATTTGCCCCGTGTGAAGCCATAGAAGGCAAGCATGACTTCCAAGGATTTGATCAGCTGATCTAAGCGATAAGAAAATCCCGAGGGTTGTTGGTGAAATCCCAGCACGTGAATCGTTAACAACACTGCTTGGCTAGCGTCCTATGCAATGAATAGATTTGTATAGGTTTTCAGGAGCGGTCACTCCCCGATCATTAGCTTGACCTGAGTAAAATTCAACAAGTGTAGGAATTTCCATCTGTTTCGATTTTTTGTCATCGGATTTGCAACTGTAGTCTATTGCCCTAAGTAGTGGCGATGCGATGAATGCCACAACCATAGCAACGGCTATCATGCTTTTATATAGCAGATTCACACCGATTTTGGATACGCGCACGACACAGATATCCTTAGAGGTAACAGGAAAAGGCGGATGCTGGAATTGATAAGAAAGTGTTTCTGCGATTTTCACGGAATTAGTTTAGCATTTTGCAGAAATTCTTTCACCACATCCGTGACATCACAGCCTAAAGATTCAACTTTATAGTTGAGCTGGATCATCTGTTCATCGGTAAGACAATTTTTGAGGAGGGAAAATATTTTTTCCATTTCAGGAAATTTTTTGAGTGTTTTTTTCCGGATGAGAGGAGCTGCCATATAAGGGGGAAGAACTTTACGGTCGTCTTCAAGAATGACAAAGCGAGGATCTTTGAGGCGCCCATCTGTGGAAAAGCCAGACATCACATCGATGACTTTGTTCTGGAGAGAAAAATAAAGGAGCACCTGGTCCATCAATTTGGTTTTCCATTTCCAGGGATATTTTTGTTTCAAGAGATCTACCTCGGGGCGAGCAGCAAATTCAGGGTCAAATGCAATCCGCGCATTTAGAGGAATATCGGATATTTTTTTGAGGTTACTGTCGGAGCGGGCAATGAGAACATATTGGTTGGAAAACCCTAGTGGATCGAGCAAAAGTAAATCATACTTTTGCTCCAATGCAGCTTTCACGTGTTCGAAAAGAGGGCCCTCTATGAGAGGTTCTTTGAGGATGTCGAGAAGAGCTGTACCAGTATATTCGAAATAAGCGTCAATGGTTCCCGATTTGAGCGCATTGAAGCAGATTGTCGTCCCTTCTAAGTTAAAACACCTCTTGACTTTCAGGTCGGTGTGCTGCTGCACAAGAGAAGCGAGCATTTCCGCGAGGATGTGTTGTTCTGTGCAGTTTTTCGCACCAATCACGACAGATTGCTTTCCCCGATATCCTTCAAAGCCAATGGAAAAAGCCAAAAGAAAAATGAGGAGCACAATGTAGAGAAAAAGGGATTTGAGTTTGATTTTTAGCTGCTTCATTTTGTTCGCACCGTCAACCATTTTTCGCAGGCATGCATTCCAAGTTCAAAAAGGATAGCAAGAAAGGCGGCAGGGATGGTTCCAGAAAGTACGAGTTTGGCATTCATGCTTCTGAGTCCCTGCAAAATGAGATCGCCAAGCCCTCCTGAGCCAACGAGGCTAGCAAGGGTACACATGCCAATGGTCCAAACCCCTGCGATCCGAATTCCAGCCATGATCATCGCAATGGAATGAGGAGCTTGTACTTGGAAAAGGACTTGTCTTTTGGTCATGCCAAGACCTGTCGCAACATCGATCATGGAGGGATTGACTTGGGTTAGCCCTGTGTAGGTATTGGTCAAGATCGGAGAAATCGCATAAAGCGAAAGAGTCAGTATTCCAGGGAGAAATCCGGTTGACGGGATTGGAATGAACTGGCGCACTCCCACAAGGGTGACAACGATGATTGCGATCATCGCAAGGCCGGGCATGGTTTGGATGAGAGAAATGGCTCGGATAATCACAAGGGCCTTTTTTTTGTTTTTGCTCCGACTCAAGGAAAAGCCTAAGGGCAATGCAATGCAAAGAGCGAGGAAAAGTGCAGAAAGGCTTAAGAAAAGATGCTGTGCTGATTTTTCTAGGATTGTCCAAAACATGTCATTATGCTCTCTAGGATTTGTTTCCGATGGATATTGCCAAGATAGGTTTCTTCTTCGAAGATTGCGAGGGTTTCACATTTGCTCTGGTTGAAGGCCACTAACGCTTCCATTAATGAGCTTGTGAGTGAGAATTTGACCCCTTCATGGCTTTTGGTGGGTTTAAGTGAAGACCGAAACATTTCGAGTGTTTGGGCCTGAAGCAAAAGTTGCAGGCGTTCTTTGCCTAAGAATTCGTCGATGAAGGAATTGGCCGGATTTTGAATGAGCTCTGTGGGCGATGCGATTTGCATGAGTTTTCCCTTATCGAGAATGGCAATTCGATCGCCAATTTTTACCGCTTCACTTAAATCATGCGTGACAAAGACAACGGTTTTGTGGATTTGGGATTGAATCTGCAAAAACTCGTTTTGCAATTGTTCGCGCATGATGGGATCAAGGGCTCCAAATGGCTCATCCATTAGGATGACAGGCGGATCAGCAGCCAAAGCTCTAGCAACTCCAATGCGCTGTTTTTGACCACCACTGAGATGATCGGAAAAAAGGCCATAAAAGTTCTTTGGCTCGAGTCCGACCATGACGAGAAGTTCTTCGACACGAGAGGCGATTTTGCTCTCCTCCCACCCCAAAAGTTTGGGGACGATTCCAATATTTTCTTCGACTGTCATATGGGGAAAGAGGCCAATGTGTTGAATGGCATAGCCAATATGCCGACGGAGGATGATTGGATCTTGATCGAGGATGTTTTCTCCTCCAACAAATATATTGCCTGAAGTGGGTTCAATCAGGCGATTGATCAGGCGAAGGGCTGTCGTCTTTCCACTTCCACTGCGCCCTAAAAGAACAAGTATTTCCCCTTTTTGAACCGTGAAAGATAAATCGGAGACCCCCACTTTTTGATGGGGGAAGAATTTTGTTACTTTTTCAAAATGAATCATCGCTATTACGATACCGTATACCTCTTGAGTTGTATAGAATTTTTCGCTTATGGTAGTGTAGTGAAATGCATTTAATTCCGCCCATAGAACTGAAAAATCTTTATCCCATATCAGACAAGGCAAAAAGCTTCGTTTTTAAAAGTCGCAAATGCATCGCTTCGATTTTTGAAAGACAAGACCCCCGACTTCTTATCGTAGTGGGTCCTTGCTCCATCCACAATATTGATGAAGGACTTGCCTACGCAAGGGAATTAAAAATTTTGGCCGATCAGGTCAAAGATTTTTGCCACATCGTCATGCGCACCTACATAGAAAAGCCGCGAACAAGACAAGGATGGAAGGGACTGGTTCACGATCCCCATCTCAACGGATCTCATGACATCGAAACAGGTCTTGGTCTTGCTCGCTCATTTCTTATTGAACTTGCTGAGATCGGCCTTCCCGCTGCAACGGAATTTCTCACCCCTCATCTCGCTCCCTATATCGAAGATCTCATCTCTTGGGGATGCATTGGGGCACGCACCTCTTCCTCTCAAATCCATCGTTTTCTCGCCTCTTATCTTCCGATGCCAATTGGTTTTAAAAATTCCGTCGATGGCAATATTGATTGCGCAATTGATGGAGTCCATGTAGCTCGAACGCCCCACTGCTTTATGCACATCTGCGACAATGGAAAACTCCGCCAGGTCCAAAGTACGGGCAACCCTTTTTCTCATATTGTACTCCGCGGATCCAATGCCGGAACAAATTTTGATCGAGTAAGCGTTCAGAAAGCGCTGGAAGCGCTCCGAAGAGAAGAAGTTCCGCCCCGTCTTCTCATCGATTGCTCGCATGGCAATTGTGGTGGACGTTATTTCAAACAAAAAGAAGTGTTTCAATCGGTGTATGAGCAAATCCAAGAAGGCAATCAGCTCATCATCGGAATGATGCTTGAAAGCAACAAAGAAGCGGGCTCTCAAGCGATCCCTGCTCAACTCTGCGATTTGCAGAAAGGGGTTTCAATCACAGATGCCTGTATCGATTTTTCGAGCACAGCTGAACTCATTTCATCGCTATCATCCTCGATGTCGATGAGTTTGACCCAGAGCTGATGCTCCCAGTCGGCATATAACTCCCCATCACCTGTGATGATCTCAGCCTTGTACGCTAGAAAACCACCCGTTTTTTTGAACTCACTATTGAGAACACAGTAGGTCTCATAGCCAACTCTGCTGTGGATTGGGAATTCGACACAAGTCTGTGTACAATCACAAAAAAGGATATGAATCCTGAGAATGGGACAGAGATCGCGCACTTTGCTCGGAAGCCAGTACTCGGCGACGATCATCTGACCATTCGGAGGTGTCCTCGGATCGGGGGTAGCCACATTGGTGCTGGCAAGATAGGCGGAGGTCACCTTTTGCTGATGGAGGACGAGAGCCGTCCGCCCACAGCCTGCAAGGGCAAAAAAGAGTACAAAAAGGAGCGCACGAAAATTGAGACCATTGCATAACTGCTTTCGCCGGAAGAATTTTGAATTTTTTGGATTAATCGTCCTTGGAGTGCGGGGCAAGCTCATAGAGAGCTTGTGTAGCATGAAAGGACGATTTAGCCGAAAAAGGCAAATTCTAAGCTGGCGGAATGAGTTATGCAATGGTCTCAAATACATAAGACTATTATAATGGCTCACAAATCGACTTTTTTCAAGGAAAAATGGCTGAATCTGTTTGTTGTGTAATTTTTAATGAGGCCCAAGATCAAGTTCTTTTGATCAAAAGGCGCGACATTCCCGTTTGGGTATTGCCAGGGGGAGGGATTGAACCAGGTGAGTCTCCTGAAAAAGCTGCAATCCGAGAAGTGGGGGAAGAAACGGGTCTCCAAGTATCTTTGAAGCGGAAAGTGGCATTTTATCGCCCGGCAAACAGACTGACAAAGCACACACATTTTTATGAGTGCAAGACGCTAGATGGATCTCTCAAAACAGGAACTGAGACGCGCGATATCGCCTTTTTTTCCCTCGATGCGCTGCCAAAAAAGCTGGTCCCTTTTTATGAAACGTGGATCGATGATGCCCTGCTATTTGCGCCTGATGTTTTAGAAAAAAAGATCCAAAAGACATCGTATTGGAAATTTCTTCAGTATTTACTCTCTCATCCCCTTCTTGTGATCCAATTTCTTCTCACAAGAATTGGCATTCACATCAATCGCTAAACATTATTTGCCATAGTAGGCGCTAATGAGGATCTCTTCGAGCTCGGAAATCAGAGGCAGGCGCGGGTTGGCTGTGGTGCACTGGTCTCCAAAGGCTTTGACGGCAAGCTCCCCTACTTTAGCCATATAGGCTTTCTCTTCAATGCCCCACTCTTGGATCGATTTGGGAATCTCCAATTCATTGCGAAGCTTCATAATCGCTTTGCATAAGGATTGGACGCCCTCTTCGGGGGTGCTGGCGGGAAGGCCAAGGTGGCGCGCAATGGCGGCATATTTTTCGGGTGCAACGAAATGGTCGTACTTGGGAAAAGAGACGAACTTGCTAGGATTGAGCTCTCCATTGTATTTGATCACATGGGGCATGAGCAGCGCATTGCAAAGACCGTGTGGGATTCCGAATTCTCCACCAAGTTTGTGGGCGAGAGAATGGTTGATCCCAAGAAATGCATTGGTAAAGGCCATCCCAGCAATACAGGAAGCATTGTGCATTTTATCACGGGCTAAGAGATTGCCTGGCTCATGAAATGCAATGGGTAGATATTCGAAAACGAGGTCAACGGCTTTGAGCGAGAGTCCTTCGGTGTAATCAGATGCAAGGATCGAGACAAAACTTTCGATCGCGTGAGTCAGCACGTCGAGGCCTGTGTGAGCAGTCAGAGCTTTGGGCATGCTCATGACGAGCATTGGATCAATGATGGCGACATCGGGAGTCAGCTCATAATCGGCAAGCGGGTATTTCATGTTGTTCTCTTTATCTGTGATCACAGCAAAGGCGGTCACTTCAGAGCCGGTTCCAGAGGTTGTGGGAATAGCGACAAACTTGGCTTTCTTGCCGAGTTTGGGGAACTTGTAGGCCCGTTTGCGGATGTCGAGGAATTTGAGCGACATCGCAGTGAAGCTGGCGTCGGGATATTCATAAAAGAGCCACATTCCTTTGGCAGCATCGATGGGTGAGCCCCCACCGACAGCAATGATGCAGTCGGGCTCGTAGTGCCGCATTGCTTCGGCTCCATTTTTCACGGTAGCGAGGGATGGGTCAGGTTCAACTTTGCTGTAAACACGATAGCTCACTTTGGAGAGGCGTTTGCGGAGGCGGTAGACCACCTTTTCTATGTAGCCTAGCTTGACCATCATGGGGTCCGTGACGATGAATATTTTGTTGATGTCGGGCATTTTTTCCAAATATTGGAGGGAGTGGGGTTCGAAGAAGATTTTTTCGGGAACTTTAAACCACAGCATGTTGAGCCTTCTTTTTGACATTCTTTTGATATTTATGAGGTTAACGGCCGAAACGTTCGCAGTGGTGACATTGCACCCGTAGGTCCCACACCCAAGAGTAAGTGATGGCATGAAGGTATTATAGATGTCGCCAATGGCGCCATGGGAAGAGGGTTGGTTAACGACAATCCGTCCTACTTTTACCGCTTTGGCAAACTTTTGGATGAGCTCCTCATTATGAGCATGGATGACGGCGGTGTGGCCGAGACCGCCGAGCTCGATCATTTGCTCGGCCAAGTCAAGGGCCTCATCAGAGCTTTTGGCTTTGATGACAGCAAGCACGGGAGAGAGTTTTTCTCGAGAGAGAGGATACTTGGGTCCAACACCGCCAATCTCACAGCAAATCACTTTTGTCTTAGGTGGTACCTTGAAGCCAGCCATTTCAGCAATCACTTCAGGAGATTTTCCAACAACGTCTGCGTTTACCCCTCCATTTTCTTTAATGACGAGTTTAGCAAGTTTTTCAATCTCAGGCTTAGTGGCAAAGTAGCCGCCTTGCTTTTTCATATAAGTAGTGGTTTCTTCATAGATCGATTGTTCGATGATAGCTGCCTGCTCAGAAGCACAGACGAGACCGTTGTCGAAGCTTTTTGAAAGAAAGAGGTCAGTCACGGCTTGCTTGATGTTGGCTGTTTTATCGATGACACAAGGGACGTTTCCTGGACCAACGCCAAGGGCTGGTTTTCCAGTTGAATAAGCAGCTCTAACCATCCCCGCGCCACCTGTGGCGAGGACGAGGGCAACACCAGGGTGGTTCATCAAAGCAGTCGTCGCCTCGAGGGAAGGATGTTCGATCCACTGGATACAGTCTTGTGGAGCACCCGCTTTAATGGCTGCATCGCGCATGATTTCAGCCGCGGCAATAGAGCACTTCTGAGAGGAGGGGTGAAAAGCAAAAATGATGGGGTTGCGAGACTTGGCGGCAATGATCGATTTGAACATGGTGGTCGAGGTAGGATTGGTAACAGGGGTGACGCCAGCAACAACACCTACAGGCTCACCGATTAAAACGTAATCCTCGTCGATATTGACTTCGATCTCGCCGACGGTTTTGTCGTACTTGATGCTGTGGTAGATGTATTCCGTAGCGAAGATGTTCTTGGTGGCTTTATCTTCGACAATCCCCCGCTGCGTCTCATCAACCGCAGCTTTTGCAAGCTCGTAGTGTTTTTCGAGTCCAGCAAGGGCCATTTCTTTGATGATGTGGTTGATTTTCTTTTGGTCGAGTTCCATGTAGGCATTGAGTGCTTTATGGGCACGCTCTACGAGATCATTCACTTCATTATTTGCAGATTTTGGTTCTTCTTTTTTTTGCTCTTTCTTTGCCATGGATTAAACCCTTATTTTTTCATCTCTTTATTTAATAATAGTTAATGAATATAAGAGTTGTAAAGAAAAAATTTTACACAAAAGAATATGTTGGTGACTATGAAGGGGTCAAACCCACCATTTTTTTGGGATCAACAATCTCGTCAAACTCTTTTTCACTTAATAGGTTGAGCTCGAGGGCGGCCTCTTTAAGTGTCTTGTTTTCCTGGTAGGCTTTTTTGACGATTTGGCTGGCTTTATCATAGCCGATTTTGCTGTTGAGAGCAGTGGCAAGCATGAGAGAATTTTGCAAATGATAGGCAATCCTATCTTTATTGGGCTCGATGCCTGACACGCATTTTTCGGTGAAATTTTTGGCCATGTCCCCCAAAAGGAGCATGGAGCGAAGGAGATTATAGATCATGAGAGGTTTGAAAACATTGAGCTCAAATTGTCCCATCGATCCAGCAATGGCAATGGCTGTGTCATTGCCCATGACTTGAGCGGCTACCATGGTCATCGCCTCACACTGGGTCGGGTTGACCTTTCCGGGCATGATTGAAGAGCCAGGTTCGTTGACAGGCAACTGAAGTTCCCCTATGCCACAGCGAGGACCCGATCCGAGCATCCGAATGTCATTGCCAATTTTCATGTAGGAACAAGCAATTCTTCGAAGGGCTCCACTCATTTCAACCATGGCATCATTGGCCGCAAGGGCCTCGAATTTATTCGGAGCGGAGATGAAGGTGTAGCCGGTCAGCTCGCTGATCACCTCTGCCACTCTTTTCGCGTATTTGGGATGGGAGTTGATTCCTGTGCCAACAGCTGTCCCTCCAAGGGCAATTTCAGAGATGGGAGGAAGGGCTTTCTCGACGGCTTTGATCCCATTTTCAATTTGCATGGCATAGCCAGAAAATTCTTGTCCCAGGGTGAGTGGAGTCGCATCCATGAGATGGGTTCGTCCCGTTTTGACGATCTCCATGAACTCTTTTGCTTTTTCTTGCAGTGCCTTAAGCAAAATGTGCAAGTTGGGCAGAAGTTTTTCTTTGGCCATTTTCATCGCAGCGATATGCATGACGGTTGGGAAGGTATCATTCGAGCTTTGCGACTTATTGACATCGTCGTTTGGGTGGATCGGATCTTTGCTGCCGAGTTTCCCACCCACTTTTTGGATACACCAATTGCTAATCACCTCATTGACATTCATATTGGTTTGGGTGCCGGATCCGGTCTGCCAAACAACGAGGGGAAAATGCTCATCTAGCTCCCCTGCTATCAATGCATCACAAGCCTCAACAATGAGATCTCTCTTTTCTTTGGCAAGGAGACCTAGTTCTTCGTTGACAATTGCTGCCGCTTTTTTGACGTAACCAAAGGCATGGACCACCGAAATGGGCATGATCTGCGTACCTATGCGAAAATTTTCGAGTGAGCGCTGCGTCTGTGCGCCAAAGAGTTTATCAGCGGGAACTTCTATGTCTCCCAGCGAATCTGTTTCTATGCGATTTTCCATATCTATACTTTTATAAAAGCTTTGAATATAACTCAATCATGGAACGATCCGATGAAGAGTGGAAACAGCGACTCACCCCTGATCAATATGAAGTCTTAAGAAAAAAAGGGACCGAGAAAGCCTTTTCAGGGGCTTATCATGACAGCAAGAAAAAAGGGACCTATCGTTGCGCGGGATGTGGGAATGCGCTTTTTCGCTCTGAAGACAAGTTCGACTCTGGTACAGGATGGCCAAGTTTCATACGGCCTTATGAAGAGAACAATGTCGGATATGAAAAGGATTATGCATTGCTTTATAAACGTATGGAAGTACACTGCAGAAATTGTGGGGGACATTTGGGACATGTGTTTGATGATGGTCCAGAGCCAACTCACAAAAGATTTTGCCTCAATTCAGCAGCCTTAACTTTTGAGGAGACAGCTTGAAGATCTTCAACTTTTTTCAGCACTATAATTTGAAAAAAGGAATTTTTATCGCTATTTTGGCATGGCTATGCTTCAGCACTCTTTTTATGCTTGCAAAAGTCATCGAAAGCAAAACAACAGTCCCTACGATGCTCTTCTTTCGCAACGTTCTTGGACTTGCCTTCATTGCCCCCTTCATTTTCAAAGAGTGGCCCAAGAGCTTAGAAGTTAAAAACATCAAAATTGTTGTGATCCGTTCATTGGTGGGTCTTTTGAGCCTCTTTTTCATTTTTCTCGCAGTACAAAAGATCTCGCTGGTCAATACAACCCTTCTCAATACTAGTGCCCCTCTCTTTGTTCCTTTCATTGTTTGGTTTTGGCTCAAAAAACCAATCAACTACAAGCTCTGGCCTGCTGTGATCTTCGGATTCATTGGGATTGCTCTACTCCTGCAGCCCGATTCAAGAATTTTCAACTTAGGTGCTGTGTATGCCCTTGCTTCAGGTATTTGCCTTGCCTTTACCTTCATCACAATGCGAATGGCCTCTAAAAAGGAAAATCTTTCTTCTTTTTTGCTCTATTTTTTTGCAATTGGAATGATTGCCACTCTTCCCTTTGCCATTTTCGATTGGAAAATTGAAAACGGGTGGATCCTTTTAGCCCTTTTCGGGATTGGTCTCCTGTCTTTCATGGGACAAGTCCTCTTTTACTATGCCTTAAAATTTGGTAGAGCACACCACATCGTCCCGTTCACCTATTCTGCTGTAGTCTTTTCTGGAATTTATGAGTGGCTCATTTGGGACAAAGCACCCAGTCTGATTGCATATATTGGGATGGTCCTGATCATTGCTTCCGGCATTTGGATTGTCTTGCTCAACCCAGGAAAAAATTCATGACTCCTAATTGTTATTTCGCCTTTTTGCAAAAATCTGGAAATTTTGATAAGAGGTGAAGTATGAGAAAAATTCCCCTCAATGCAATTCCCGAGCCGTGGGAATACAATCCTTCTAAATGGAGCCAACGCTTATGCATCGTGGCAGTTGCTGCCATTGCGGTGATCATTGCGACATATATGGGTCTCTATCAATGGAATCTCATCGAGAGCGTCTGGGATCCCATTTTTAGAAATCAATCAATGCTTGTTCTTGATTCAGATGTATCACACAAAATCACGAGCTGGGTTATGCTTCCCGATTCCATTTTGGGAGCACTTGCTTATCTTGGGGATATCATCTTTGCGTTAGCAGGCTCTACGCGAAGGTGGCATGATCGCCCCTGGCTCGTCATCGTATTTGGTCTCGATGTGATTCCTCTTGGCTTTGTCAGCGCGATTCTCATTTTTATGCAGGGATTTGTCGTTGGATATTGGTGCTTTTTGTGCCTTGTAACAGCGGTCATCTCGCTCATTCTCATTGTCCTTGCATACGACGAGGTATGGTCCAGCCTTATCTTTCTCCGCCGGGTGTGGAAGAGAAGTCGCAATTTTTCTCTTTTGTGGAATACCTTTTGGGGCAAGCCGAGTAAAATTGCTCATGAAGTTGGGGCAGAAATGGCACAAAGACGGGATTGGAGGAGATAGACTTTATGTGGGCAAGAGAGATTGAATTTATGCTAGCCTGTTGGCTATCCATCAGTCCTTTCATCTTTGGCTATCCGAAAGATGCTATCTTCTTTTGGCTCAGCGATCTAGCCTGCAGCTCCCTCCTTGCCTTTTGTGCACTCATTTCCTATTACAAACCGCTGCGGAAAATGCACCTATGCAACCTTATCGTTGCCTTTTATCTCATATCCTTGCGTTTTCTTCTTCGAGGAAGTCCCCACTATGAACCTCTCCAAAACTACATGGCTCTTGGAATTCTCCTTTTAATGATCGCCATCGTCCCTACTGAAGCAGAAAAGCCACCCATCCCCTGGCGCGAATTCTATGAAAAAATGAAGAAGTAAACTTTTTCTACCCCTGATTGCTATCCAATCTTTGATTTAGGACAACAGATTTAGGTGAGATTTTCCAGATTTTTCTGAGCAGATATCCGAAGATATCTGCGATGCAAAAGATGAAAAGATTGCCTGAAGCTGTTGATTCAAAATCAAAGATTAGATGGCAATCAGGGGTTAAATTTTAGAAATTTGATTTTTAGAAGTCCAAAATTGATTTTGCTCTTTTGGATAGGGATTGGCATCTAGGATTTGAACTGCCATGTCTATATTTTCTCTTCCTTCAATTAACTCGTGTAGTTTTAAGTCATTGATTGGCTCAAAATAGACATCTTTCATTCTATATTCTGCGTGATCTTTAACAACTGCAAGACAATGGTCTTCTGCATCTTTTTTCTCAATATCTTCAAAAGCAAAACAATCTCGCTCTTTTGCATAAATCACTTTAGCTTCTAAATCAACTCCGAGAACCGCATAACCGACGTTCAGTAGAGCTGCAAAAATCGAATTTGAAGCACGGCAGTCACCAGCACCCTGTTTGATATACAAATCTGCAGGCATTGCAGGAGGTGCACTATTCTTTGTGTGGATGGCAAAAAAAGGAGTAAAGAGGCCAGCATCTGATCCATGATGGAAGTAATGCTGTCCACGGGGAAACTGACCATCTTTGAAAGTCAAGATATACCCATCATTCGGAAATGAATTCAGTAAAATTTTTAAAACTCCGTAAAGGATTCTCTCAAAGGCCTCAATTTGAATATTGTTATCGGAAATATTTGTAATGTTGGCTGCAATCCTTTCGACAAGTTCGACCAAATTGAGATGCTCAATATCTGGTAAATCGAAATTGCCATGCGAAAAATTTTGAAATTCAGAAACGAGAAATTTTTCGAGCGAAACACGAATCTCATCAAAAGTTAGAATTTTTCCAAGAGGCATCTGAAAACGCAGAGATATGTTTGGAGCTCCACCTCCCTTAAAAGCATTACTAAAACTGATAATGACTCCCTCAGATTTTACTTTTGATACGGGGACAGGGATCAATCTTTCAAAAATTTCAGACTCTTGCATCTCTTTTAATGGATAAGTTGTCAGTTCATGTTGGCTCGATCTTTTTGTTGGACTGAAGCGACTTGCAGGAGAAGGTATTGTCAAAGTCTCGAAGGAACCATCCTTAGATTCAGAATTTGAAGATAGTCGATATGGTTGATAAAATTTGGTCTCCACAGGAGAGTCAATGTAGGGATTCATCTTGATTTGGCGTGCTAAATTCTGGATGCTCAATTCGACATCAATTTGTGCATTCCGTTTAATCCAGTTTACGCGCAATTGCTCAAGTTTCTGTATTGCCTGATTCCATGTTCCATGAAGCACTTCCCCTAAAATTGAGGAATATAGATTCGAAAAAAATTGATAATCGACCTCAGGGAAGGGACTTTCTTTGAAAGCTTCGTCACCTGTCGGACGAGAAAGATTTGGGTAAGTACT
>QIGB01000103.1 GCA_003228815.1 Chlamydiota bacterium
AATCCTCGAGGGAAAAATCGATTCATCTCCCGATGATTTTCCCTTGTAGATATTGCAGGAATATCTACTGCGGAAAAATCCTCAAGATCTGGAACGTTTTTCTGCTCGAGGATTGTCAGGTTATTTCTTTACGGGCCCTAAAGGATTATTATCATCGCCCCAGATCACCCACAATTACCGAAGAAGCAAAGAGCTGGGTAATGCATGTGGCATGCACTAAACCCAAAGACCTCGGACTTGCCGCTGAGATGTGGACACAAAGCGCCTTGGCGAAATATGCGCGAACAGTGGGCCCTGAAGGGGGACATGGCTGCCTTGCTAAGGCAAACAAATCAACCATACGCCGTATTTTGAAAAGCCATTCTTTAAAACCGCATAAAATCAGATATTATCTAGAGAAAAAGGATCCAGAATTTAAAGAAAAAATGAATGAAGTTCTAATTGTTTACAAAGAAGTGAATGAACTATTAGATAGCAAAACGCAAGATGAGACTTTGAAGGTAGTCACGGTATCTGTAGATGAAAAGCCAGGAATACAGGCAATTAAAAATATTGCTCCTGATCTCGCGCCAAATTGTAAGTACAGATATATTGCCCGCGATTACGAATACAAACGGCTGGGCACGTTGTCATTGTTGGGAGCTTTAGATTTGCATACAGGACATGTGTTCGCCCAAGTACATGAGCGCCATAGAAGTCGTGAATTTATCTCACTTCTCACTGAGCTCGACGAATATTATCCAAAAGATATGACAATTAGAATTATTTTGGACAATCATTCGACACATATTTCAAAAGAAACGATGGAATATCTTCAATCTAAACCAAATCGTTTTAAGTATGTTCACACGCCGAAGCATGGCTCGTGGTTAAATCTCGTGGAAGGTTTTTTTCCAAGATAGCTCGATCATTTCTGAGGCATATGAGGGTAGATTCTCTAGAGGAGTTGAAGGAAAGAATTCTGCAAGGAATAGCAGAAATCAATGAAGAGCCTATTGTGCATCGTTGGACAAATTTTGACTTCGCTCAAAATATGTAAACATTTTTTCTGAAACGACGTGCTAGTGTCTGATTCTGATTATACTTTCGTAAAGTCAGAATTGTCTGCTGAGTATGGGGGAGGAAGGTGTTGTGTTGAGCTTTCATTGGTTGGTTGCAAAAGTTCGTTTAATTTGTTGCGGCCCTCTTCTAAAAGTTGAGGAGTCAGTCGTTCCTGAACATCATTTTTCCATTGTTCACCCTGTGCTTTTACACAAGATTTGAAAATGCGGTGTGCGATGCATCCAACACTTCCACAAGATGCGAGAATAACTCCAGTCCATAACCAACCATTATCGGAAGCATCCAGTGAACTGTCTTTAGTCCCTATTGCAAAAACAATGCCTGCTCCGATAAATATCGCTCCCACTAGCAAGGCGATACCACTACAATCTGAACAACAGCTACATGTGTAAGGGTTCTTAAAAAAAGGGATTCGTTCAGTTTGTGTAGCTAAAACATTATTAGATAATTGTGCAGATCCAACGTAAGTGGCGGTAAAATCGACAGTGTTAAGGGGCCTGTTTTGCGGCTGGCTACCAATTTGAATTTCCGAGTTTAAACCATTAGTATTGGGTGCCGAATCAAGCTGCATCATAAGAAACCTTCCTTTTTTAACATAATTCTTCTAAAACGCATGACTCATAGATTTTCCTGTGGGCCGTTACGAAATATTGGTAAATACTATGCTTGGTTTTAGCAAAAAAAACAAGAGGTGTTTTTGCAGGGTGTATACATTTCTATTTTGCGGTGACACCTTTTTTCTTTGCATTGATTCATAAACTTCATTTGCGTATATGAATATTGAGGTGATTGGCTATGCAACAGAATCTTTTTGACCTTCTTTCTAAGAGACAATTCAGTGATCCCCATAGCATTTTGGGGCTGCATCAAATCGACGGAAAAAAGCAGATTATACGGATCTGGAAACCAGGAAGCACAACTTGCCAGATAGAGGTTTATGGCAAGACGGTGGAAGCGACTCAGGTGCATGACGCTGGTGTTTATGAATATGAGGTTTCCTCCGATATCAAGCCGACCGATTATCGGGTGATTTTCCCTAACGGAAAAATTTCTTATGACCCCTATTCTTTTGAGAAAATTATTGGAGATCTCGATGTTCACTTGATTGGTCGCGGATTGCACTACGAACTCTACGACCTTTTAGGAGCGACACCAAAAGTGCATCAGGGGGTTGCTGGGATCAATTTTGCTTTGTGGGCACCGAATGCTGTTTCTGTCTCTCTTTTGGGGGATTTCAATGACTGGGATGGGATGATCAATCCGATGCGCTGCATTGAGACGACAGGGGTTTGGGAAATCTTTATGCCTGGTATTAAGGAGGGAGAAAAATATAAATTTGAAATGATGACAAAAGAGGGGGAGCGGAAGATCAAAACCGATCCAGTCGCCCATTTTTCTGAGATGCGACCCAAGACTTCATCGATCGCTTTTGATGTCAGCCGGTTTCATTGGAGCGATGCCCACTGGATCAATGAGCGGGAAAAATTTCGCTTCGGAAATGTCCCGATCAACATTTACGAAGTCCACCTGGGTTCCTGGCAAAAGGATGAGGGTGGTTTTCTAGGTTACCGTGAGCTTGCCAAGCGCCTTGTAGAGTACTGTAAAAAAATGCACTTCACACATGTCGAGCTGATGGGGATTTGCGAGCATCCTCTCGATGAGTCATGGGGGTATCAGGTGACGGGGTATTTTGCTCCTACAAGTCGCTATGGATCTCCTGAAGATTTTCAATTCCTTGTAAATACCTTGCATGAACATGATATTGGTGTCATTCTCGATTGGGTTCCTGCACATTTTCCCACCGATAATCATTCAATCGCAAAGTTTGATGGAACATTTCTCTATGAACACATGGATCCGCGTCAGGGCTATCACCCCCATTGGAATACGCATATTTTCAATTATGGAAGATGGGAAGTCTCAAATTTTTTGATTGCAAGTGCCCTCTTTTGGTTTGAGAAAATGCATGTGGATGGCCTTCGGGTCGATGCGGTTGCTTCGATGCTCTATCTCGATTATGGGAGGGGACCTGGAGAGTGGATCCCCAATTACATGGGAACGAATATCAATCTCGAAGCGCTCGAATTCATCAAACACATGAACTCGATCATCCATCAGCGTTTTCCAGATGTGCTTATGATTGCCGAAGAGTCGACGGCATTTCCCGGCATCACAAAAGAGGTCGAAAAGGATGGACTTGGTTTTGACTACAAGTGGAATTTGGGGTGGATGAATGATACCTTGCGCTTTTTTTCGACAGGCTTTTTAGAGCGCCCTGACAATCTTTCTAGTTTAACATACATTAGGGAGTATGCTTTCAACGAAAAATTTGCCCTTGTCCTGTCTCATGATGAGGTGGTGCATGGCAAGAAAAGTTTGCTTGCAAAAATGCCTGGAGATGAGAGTCAGCAGATGGCTGGTGTTCGTCTGTTATTTAGTTTCATGATCTGCTTTCCGGGAAAAAAACTTCTCTTCATGGGAGGTGAGTTTGGACAGGGGATTGAGTGGAATATCAGTGATCAGATCCGGTGGGATCTTCTTGAAAATGATCCAAATGCATCCTTACAAAAAATGGTAGAAGCTCTCAACCTTTTCTATCGGGAGAATGGCGCCCTTTTTGAGCGAGATACAGAGAGAGAATCTTTCGAATGGGTCTCTTCTTCTGACCGCGAAAATTGTGTGATTGCTTATATGCGTAAAGGCTATAAGCAGAGCCTGCTCTGTGTCCATCACCTATTGCCAAACGTCCTTCATGAGTATCGGATCCCCCTTCCAGAAAATGTTCGCATTCGCGAGGTGTTCAATACGGATAGCTCAGAATGGGGAGGATCTGGTATTATTAATCCTAAAATCGAAATCGAAAGTGGCCATGGGGTCCTTTCAATAGCCCCTCTGGCAACACAAATTTTTTCTGTAAATGAGATCTGAAAAGGAAAAATATTTAGAGCTGATCAAAGAGATCCGAAAGCACGATCGGGCCTACTTTGTGGAGGCTCATCCCATTATTTCTGATTATGAGTACGATCAACTCGTCAAACAACTCGAGGAGATCGAGGTAAAACACCCTGATTGGATTTCCTCTACTTCCCCAACGCAGAGAGTCAGTGAATTGGCATCGAAAGGGTTTCGGACGGTGGTGCATACGATTCCCATGCTCTCACTTGCCAATACCTATTCGAAGCAAGAACTTGAAGACTTTGTGAAGCGGATCCACAAATGGACGGGCCGAGACGATATCGAATTTTGCACAGAGCTGAAGATGGACGGCATTGCTGTCACAGTCCGCTATGAGATGGGAAATTACCACCGTGCTCTTACTCGAGGAGATGGAAAAAAAGGGGACGACATCACAACCAATCTCAAAACCCTTCGCGCGCTGCCTCTTGAACTTGATTTGGAAAATCCCCCCGACGTGCTTGAGATTCGCGGAGAAGTGTTCATGCCTCATAAATCTTTCCGCTTATCGAATCAGAAAAAAGAAGAGGCTGGGGAAGAGCCTTGGGCAAACCCGCGCAATGCTGCTGCGGGATCGTTAAAACTCCTCGATCCCAAAGAAGTTCAAAAGCGGAATCTCGCAATCGTCTTCTATGGGATCGCTGAAGATTCGACTCAATCGATCCAGAATCAATTTGCCTGCCACCAATTTTTAGAAATGATTGGACTTCCTACTTTTGCTACTCATCACCGGCTCAAGACAAAAGACATTGGAGAAATTCTTTCATTTGGGAGCAGAGTGGAAGAAGAGCGCAAACATCTTGGTTTTGATATTGATGGGATCGTTATCAAAGTGGATGATTTTTCCATGCGCACAGATCTTGGTGTCACGGGAAAAAGTCCTCGCTGGGCAGTTGCCTATAAATTTGCACCAGAGCAAGCCGTCACGAAAATCCATGAAATCACCGTTCAGGTTGGACGTACGGGCGTTTTGACACCTGTTGCAGAACTCGAGCCTGTTTTTCTTGCGGGGAGTACGATTTCACGTGCCACACTTCACAATCAGGAAGAGATCGAGCGGAAAGACATCCGCGTCGGCGATACCGTTGTGATTGAAAAAGGGGGAGATGTCATCCCCAAAGTTGTCAAAGTGGAAAAGGCCAAGCGATCCAAAGAAGCCAAGCCATGGAAAATGCCCAATGAGTGTCCTATCTGCGGAAGTTCTGTGGTTCATCGCGAAGGAGAAGTCGCCATCCGCTGCCTTAATCGCGATTGTGGAGATCAGGTGCTAAGGCGGATCTCCTATTTTGCCAGCAAAGATGCCATGGACATCGAACATTTGGGGCCCAAAATCGTCCAGCAGCTGGTGGAAAAAGGTCTGGTCAAAAGCATAGCCGATATCTATGGCCTCACAGAAGAGGAGATTTCCCTTCTCGATGGCTTTAAGGAAAAGTCGATTCAAAATCTTTTGCGCAGCATTGAAAAATCACGCAAAACCACTTTGCCACGTCTCATCTTAAGCCTTGGCATTCCCTATGTCGGAGAGGGGATTGCCGAGCTTTTAGCCAAACATGCCGGTGCTATCGACACATTGGCTGAAATGCCCTTAGAAGAACTGATAGAAATTGAAGGAGTCGGGGAAAAAGTGGCAGAGTCTGTGGTCTTGTATTTTCAAAATCCAGAAAATCTCAAAGAAATTCATCGCCTCTTCCATTTAGGCGTTCATCCTGAGAAAGTCAAAACCCAAAGAGGGCATCCCTTTTTTGGGAAAACCTTTGTCTTGACCGGTTCACTTGAGAATTATTCTCGTTCGGAAGCGGCCAGCCTGATCAAAGAGCGAGGTGGCAAAGTGAGTGGTTCTGTGAGCAAAAAAACCGACTACGTTCTTGTTGGCAGCGAGCCCGGTTCAAAGTATGACAAAGCCAAAGAACTTGGCATCCAGATTCTTTCTGAAGAAAAATTCACTTCTCTACTTGATTTCAAGCAATAAATTCTTTATATAAATATTTTTCTATTCAACTCAAACAGGAGAATACTTATGTGGAAACCAATGATTCGATGCTCTATTGTCGGAGGTGTCATTGTCTTTTTATGGGTCATGATTTCATGGATGGTCCTTCCCATGCACAAAGTAAGCTTAAACAATTTTACCGATGAAGCCGAAGTCACTTCTTGCATCACGCGTTATGCACCGAATGATGGAATCTATGTAGCTCCATCTTGGGCAAAAGACAAAAAAGAATCGACGGATAGCGCGCCGTACATTTTTTTAAATATTCGTAGGGGGGTGGATTCCACCAATATGACCCAGAACATGATTTATGGTGTGATCACCCAAATCATCGGAGCGGCCATCATTACCTATCTCCTCTTACGGACTAAAGCGATGAAGTACTGGGGAAGGGTGTGGTTTGTCACCCTAGCAGGTGTTCTTGTTGCCGTTTTAGGGACAATCCCTGCGTGGAACTGGTGGCATTTCCCCATGGGGTGGGCCATACTAGAAATGTTTGACCTTGTGATCGGATGGTTCCTTGGCGGCCTTGTGATTGCAAAGCTGATCAAAAATTAGGACTGCGCTCGCTTAACCTGGGCCTACAAGGCCCAGGTATTTATTCACTTTTCAATTCAGGAAATACCCCTTTAAGTACCCCAATTTCATCTGTATCTTTTGACGTCAAACTTTTCATTAGCTTTAAGATTACACGGGCGTCTTCAATTGTAATCTGTGTGCCTCTAGGGTTATTTTCATTAGCAAATTTTTGGAGTGGGCTGAAATCTGGTTCCCTGGAAGATGTTAGTGCAACATCTTCGGAAAAAGCAAATCCCAAATCATCTGCTCCTCCTTCTTCTTCAAGGTCTTTCCAAGATAATTTAGCAATGAAAGTTGCAAGTTTATCCCTTTTTGCTTCACTGATTTCTTGACCTTCAAAAGCCAAATCGATACACGCTGTCCAGAAACCTTTATCGAGATCTGTTTTGCATGGGGTTGGTACAAGTTCGTTCACGTTGCGGTCTTTGGATCTATTGCCACCTAGTTGAATGAATAATCGAAGTAGGGGAAGGTGTTCTTGAATAGCATTTGCATCCAATGAATTCATTTTGTTTTTGTGTAGATAATTTCCTAATGTTGATGCGACATCTTCTAGTTTTTTTTCTTTTGCAAAATGATATAGTTCCAATACTGTTTCTAGAGATGGTTTGGGTAGAATATCACTATCATCCAAAAAATATGGATGCTCAACCAATTTCTGTAAAAGTGCATGCGCTAATGGGCTGAGAGTGCCTAACGATAAAACAATGGAGTTTGTCACACCATGTGTACAAGTTGATTCATCATTACGACAAATTCTGGGATGATCAGTTAAAAGTGGGCTATCATCTGCAATCCATCTTTTTGGAAGCCAGCCGGTCTGAAAAGTTGTTCTCTTTAAAGGATCGCTCTTCGTTAGAAAGACTTGGTGATTTGGATCTGGGAACAAGAAATGTTTTTGGGTGACTTTTTGGAAATTTGCAATGAATCGTTGTCTTGCTCCAATATCAGGGAATTCTTCAAGCAGCAGGGGGAGATCAATGATTGCGACCCTTTTCTCAAGTTCGCTGGGAATGTTTGCTGTTTGGTCTGTAAATGCTTTGTGCATAAAAAAACCGTCCACTTTAGCAACGAATTCGGAAGCTACTGGATCACTTAAACAAGATCGATTCGTAGAAAAAAGTTTGAGGGAATCAAATGGTTTTGCTTCATCAAAATATACACTTGTCATTGGTTTTTTCCTTTATTAATGTGAAAAAATAGGGTGTTAATTTAAGTTAGATCGAGAATTTGTGTCAAGAACAAGCGGAAATGCTTAGTAAATTACTTTGTATAGCCTTTCCAAGTAAGGTCTGATGGTTACAGCCGGTGACTTTCACCATCTGCAGCGACCCGATGAGATTTTCTTCGCCAGCAAAGACAACTTTTTTCCAGCAGCGGGTTCGCCCTTTGAGTTGTCCTGTTTTGCTTTTTTCCTCAACGAGAACTTCTACTTCCTTACCGATTTGACTTTGCATTTCTTCTGTGCTGATTTGCGTGTGCAATTGAATGAGCCTTTGGAGTCGCTCATCTTTTACCTCTTCAGGAATGTCATCTTTCCAACGGTAGGCTGGTGTTCCTTTCCGAGCGCTGTAAGAAAAGAGAAAGGCAACGCTATAGCGGATTTTTTTGAAGATATCATAGGTCATCTCGAACTCTTCTTCTGTCTCTGTTGGGAAGCCCACGATGATGTCGGTTCCTAGGGCGATATTGGGCACAATCTTCCGTAGCAACTCGACCTTTTTGAGATATTCTTCCAGCGTGTAGCATCTGTTCATCTTGCGCAAGATGCGGCTCGAACCTGCTTGAATGGGGAAATGAACAAATTCACAAAGGGTAGGAAGGTCGCGTATTGCCTCCATCAGCTCGACAGTAATGTCGCAAGGATGAGAAGTCATAAAGCGGATCCGCTCGATTCCCTCAATTTTGTCTAGACGGTAGAGGAGATCATGAAAAAGCTCGCCCCACTCGGGCTGATCTTTTCCATAGCTATTGACATTCTGTCCGAGGAGAGTGATCTCTTTATAGCCTTTCGCAGCGAGCTTAAGGCATTCTTGTTCGATATTTTCTGGAGGTCTAGAAACCTCTTTCCCTCGGGTATACGGGACCACGCAATAGGTGCAGTACTTGTCACATCCCCGAATGATCGATACAAATGCTTTTACAGGATCATCGCGCACCGCGTCAAAATAGTTGATGTTTTCTTCGAATGTTTTCTGGGCCTTTAGCGACTTTTTGCCGGTTTCAAGTACTTCATCAAGGACCGTATTGAGATCTCCAATATTGTTCGTTCCTAAGACAAAATCGATATGGGGGAGCTTACGAAAAAGTGTGTCCTTTTTTGCATTGGCCATGCAACCTGTGACACCAATAATGGGGCGATTTTTTGGACTCCTTCCTAGTAGTCCAATTTTCCCCATCACTTTGCGTTCTGCCAAATCGCGGATGGAACAAGTATTGAAAAGCAAAAGATCGGCGTCTTCTTCTTCTCTTACCCGTTTGAGGCCTCGTTTTTCCAGAGCGCCGACCATAATCTCAGAATCGAGCTCATTCATTTGGCAGCCATAGGTCCGAATAAAAAAAGTCTTTAGTTTACGCAATGCTTCACTCCGATAGATCAAAATAGTCTATCCCACTCGAAGAATCTTTTTCAAGGTCCTCAAAATGGACTTGGCAAAAATGGGAGAAATCGCGTATTCTTACGGCTACTGATTTATTGAGATTGAAAATGAAAAAAAACAACCAACAACATTCCACGCTTTTGACAAAAGAAGAGGCTCTTGCCCAGCGCAAATGGCTTCTCTTTGATGCTACTGGTAAAACGCTCGGTCGTTTTGCTGCTGAGATAGCAAAAATTTTACGTGGCAAACATAAGCCCAACTTTACTTCTCATGTCGATTGCGGAGATGGTGTCATCATCATCAATGCCGAAAAAATTAAAGTGACTGGGGCAAAGGAAGCTCAAAAAATTTATCGCTATCATACAGGAGCCATGGGCGGCCTTCGTGAAGTACCCTACAAAACGATGCAAGCTCGTAAACCTGACTATATTATCCGCCAAGCCGTGCATGGCATGATGCCAAAAAGCCGTCTTGGACGACAACAACTGAAAAAATTGCGCATATTTGCAGGATCTGAGCATGATCAGCAGGCGCAGCAACCCATACCCGTATCAGTATGAAAGAATATCTTGGCACCGGCAGACGCAAAACCTCAGTATCCTCTGTAAGACTTCGCCCGAATGGATCAGGAAAAGTCAACGTGAATGGTAGAGAATTTGAAGAATATTTTACTCTTTCTTTGCAACGAGACGAAATTCTTGCCCCATTGGCTAAATTTGATCTCCTTGGAAACTACGATATCGTCATCCGTGTGAAAGGGGGAGGCATCCAAGGACAAATGATTGCTTCTCGTCTTGGAATCTCACGCGCACTCCTTCAAATAGATGAATCGAAAAAACACGACCTGAAAGAGATCGGTTACCTCACTCGTGATCCACGTAAGCGCGAACGGAAGAAATACGGCCTTGCTGGTGCACGTAAGCGATTCCAGTTCTCTAAACGTTAAAAATTTATTTAACTTTCCTCCTTGTTGATTTGGGCTCTGGCACTTGCCGAGCCCTTTTTTGTGAGGCGGAAAACTTCTCATTCTTTCACCATCTCGTACGAATTTGAGCGCATCCTGCTTCGCCGATGCCTCTTGGCATCGCCTGCATCGTCCGCCTTGCAGCCTGCGCTTCTTCGCACGATCTGCTAGAAAGTTTGAAAAGACTTCCGCCTCTGCGTCCAAGGTCAGGAAGATCTTTCGCTATCTTGCATCGCCTGCATCAACTACCAAAATACTTTGATTTTTTCTTTGCCCAAGGGTAAAATATTGGCCTTTGATATGAGGAGAGCTAGTCAATGAATGTTTATTTACCCTCTTTTACGGTCCAGTTTAGGCCTTTTTCCAAGCAAACTATTGAACCTCAACGTTTCATAAAAAAAATTGTTGAAGAGGATAGGCCAAATACAACTTTAGCAGTCGCCAGATTTTGCGAGGGTATAAACAAAATATCCAGATTTGCTTCTTATGCCTTTTCTCCAACTTTTCACTTAGGGATCGTGCAAAAATAACTCTTACAAATAGGGGGGCTTAGTGTGGTTCAGATTTGAAAAATCCCGAGGAAGATCATATTGAAGGAATATAGATGAATTCACAATAATGCTCTCCTATTTTGTAAAGGTTATTTTTGCGCGATCCCTTACCTGTGGATCTCGGTCTCTTGTTTTATAGTGGTTCTAGAATGATTTCTTTAATGATTAGTCCTTCTATGTCTCTTTTGGATTATTTTGATATGGTAGGGCCTTCATTGGGAATACTACTTTCTGGAGTCGGTCTAGCCTATGTTCGTGATGGAACACTTGGCAAACTTTCTACAGATTGTGGCAAACTTGCCGATGAATGCGAAAAGGTTGTTTTGCAAATAGAAGAGCAGAAAAAAGCGAGTCCTTCAAAGACTCCGCCCCCCATTATTTGTCCTCCTCAGATTCAAGAAAAACCAGAGGATCCGAGTTTCATTCAATCAATCATTTACTATGTCAATGCAGTCATTAGAGCAGTTTATCAAGTTTTCTCTTACTGCTTCTAAAAGATTTCGGGATGCTGCAGTGAATAATAGTTCTCGTGCAAACATATCCAGGAAATAATTTTATAAAAACAATGAAAATCCTTTGCGGAAAAAATTAAACAAGATTTGCCGTTATTTCCTTCCCTTTTAACCTACATCTGTCAGCAGTTCTTAGAAAAGCCATATAACGAATAATTTGTCTATTTTGGTCCCTGAATGTATCTTCAAATCCTTGCATGAGGAGAGGAAGGGAAGGTGGAGTACACCTTTCCGACGATCAAAGCACAGCAGATTCTTCGTGCAGGTAGCTCCAGAAAGGGATAGGGGCAAGTTGAGTTATTAGGTTCACTGGTTCTGTGGAGCGGAAAAATCCAGTGTATATAGAGGGCCCGCTGCTACAAAAATATCTCTGGGGAACATCTGAGGATTGGAAAGTGACTTGGTTGCAATGAGAAAACATTTTCCCTCGGAAAAAAAGGCTTTTCCCATTAGGCGGGTATCCCTTTCTGCAGGATCGTTTGGCCATTTGCACTGAAATACTGCTTCCCCACTTTGATCTTGAATCTTTAGCTCGCCTAGCTTGTTCTGAAAAGATAGGGTCTTGGTAATTGCACCTGTATTTTCATATTCTCTTTTCACTGGGTGTTCGATTTCTCTTTTGTTATCCCTAATCTCTTCACCGCTTGCTAAGTCATACTCGATTCTTAAATACTTTGCATGATCATTTCTCCACTCATTGTCGTCGAAATCAACGAGAGATGGTTCTAATCGAATCGTGGGTGAGGGGTTCAAAGTGGGAAAAGGAATATTGGTCGTACTTTCTTGCTTAAGGACACAACAGAGCGATTGTTCAATCGGATTGAATTCTAGAGAGACGAGGGCTTCATTTTTTCGAAGCTGAATCGGAATTTGACATATTTCCTCTTTTGCTTGGAAGTCCCATATATGAATTGTTTCTGTTCTAAGATCACTATCATATTCTCTAACAGACGGTTTTACTGAGATCGCAAGAAAGTGTTCATTGTGACAGATTAGGTGGCAGGCGTTCTTGTTAAAAGGCAAAGAAAATTCGGGATTTTCCTTACGGGTTTTAAGATCAAGACGTACTACTTTTAGAGTTGCAGCTTCGCTTATTAACATTCTTAGGCAGCCTAAATACCTTTCAAAGGTTGTTCTCGAACACATTAATATTGATATTTCAGGTGAATGGATATCTGCAATAAGATATCCATAAGGCCTAGTGCATAATATTTGCTTTTTATCCAAGGGGATCACTTGTCTTAATTCTTGTGGACGAGATATGTATATCCCCTTTTGTTCGAATATTTCCTCTCTCTTTTCAGGGACACTCAAAGAAGGGCCTTCAGATAAAAAGATGTAGGAAAAATCAAAGCCTCGAATGTCTACTCGGTTTATCTTGAGATTCTCCATAATGGTAGTCATCTGTTGTCTATAGAGACCCTTAAGCCATAGTCCTTTTTCAGTTGGTAGAGAATCAAAAATACTTGGAAAAGTTCTTTCTAGAATGGCTTGCCAAAATGGATTAACTGAGGACAAACGATACAATAGCCTACAGGTCAAGCCTGCTGCAATTAAATCTCTTGTGGATAATTTGCTCAGAATGAGTTGTATGGTTTCAGGTGGAAAATATTTTATTCCACAATTCTTTTCAGAATTCTCAGGAATAATTGGGAGATCCCTAATTGGGAGTTCCATGATTTGTTGCAAGTTATCCGTTCCACCAGTAGATGAGACACTCATAGTTTCTCCTAAAAAAAACAAGAAAATGATTCTATTTTTTTAGGTCGTTTTTTGCAATTTTTTTTTGCGTTGTATCCGAATTAAAAAAGTCCGACAGGAATGGGTAACAGCTAAAGATGCGTAGCCCACTCGTCGATGTGGGCGTGGATCTTTTCAATCTCTAAAGAAATGTCTCCTTCAAAGGTGTCTATTTTTCCGGGATCGATTTGGATCGGGCGACCTTCAATGAATCCGTAATTGACACTGAGTGATTGGCGAGGATCGCTAAAGCCTTTTTCTGTGCGTGCTCTGAAAAATTCTTTTAAGGCTTGGATGCCTTCAGGATGTGCCTTGATGTATTCTGGCGCAAGAATTGCTCTTTTTTGGAGGATGAAAGGGTATTGGGCGAGATCAAGTGTTGTGGAGGTTCTGTGTTTTAGGGTGACGGGAAGGGAAATCGGTGTTTTCTGGAAGTGCAGAAAGACAAGGCCTGTTTCTTCTTTGAGATGCGTAAAGGCTGTCTTGTAACGGCGCGATGTCTCTCCAAATTTGATTTTCCATTTTTGGTGACTCTGTTCCCAATCTTTTTTTCCTAAATTGCGGATGTAGCGGGAAAAGGTGTAGGGTTTTTCGTGGCGTGCTTTGAAGAGTTTGAGGACTGTGGATCCGTCTGAGGAGACGAAGGCAACGATTTGCGATCCTTCCCCTAAATAGAAAAAAGGCTGGTTGAGGATGGGCGCAATCTCAGCTGTTTCTTCGGAGCCTTTTGGGATTTCATCATAGTATTCAAAGCGTTTTTGAGACAGGATGTAAAGCATCACAAAGGTACAAATTAAGAAAATCCATTTCATAGACGATAGAGGGGTTTATATTTGTTTTCTAAATAGTGAATAAAAGGTTTTTCGCTGAGGGGATGGCCTGTGACGTTTTCGCACAGCTCTTCAGGGAGGAACTCTCTTCCAAAACGGTGGATGTTTTGTTTCTGCCAATCAGAAATGAAATGGAGCTCTCCTTTTGCCACCCGCTCTGTCCATTTAGGGTGATCTTGTGTGAAGGCTTCGAAAAATTGTGCTGCGTAGAGATTGCCAAGGGTGTATGTGGGGAAATAACCAAAGGCTCCCATTGCCCAATGGATATCTTGCATGCATCCTTCTGAATGGGCTTTAGGAGAGATGCTTAAGTAGTCACGCATTTTCTCGTTCCATGCTTCGGGTATGTCGCTTGCTTTGAGTGTTCCGTCAATGAGGTCGGTTTCCAATTCGAAGCGAAGCAGGATATGCAGGTTGTAGGCAACTTCATCGCTGTCTACTCGAATCATTGAGGGTTCTACAATGTTGATTGCTTTGTAAAAGTCGTCGAGTGAAACACTGCCTAGTTGCTCAGGAAAATAGCTTTGTAAGATAGGAAAATAATGCTCCCAGAATGGAAGGGAGCGGGCAATGATGGTTTCCCAGGTGCGTGATTGGCTCTCGTCGATGCCGAGTGAGGCAGAATCACATAAAGGGGTTCCAAAATGTTCTACGGGAAGCTGGATGTGATAGAGTCCGTGTCCTCCTTCATGTGCGCATGAGAGGATGTTTGACAGGACATTGTTGGGATGGATTCTTGTGGTCATGCGCATGTCTTTGGGATGAATAGGGACGCACATGGGATGGGCTGACTCGTCCAAACGACTGAAGCCTTTCTCAAAGCCCATATCAATGAGGAGTTGCTTAGAAAAATCAATTTGTTTTTTGTGGGGATAGTCTTTTTCTAAGAAAGAGACGTCGGGATCGGGTTTTGTCTGAATCATTTTCAGCAAGGTCATTAAGGGAAATTTGAGCCGTTCAAAAAGAGTCGCGAGTGTGGCTGTATTCATCTCAGGTTCAAAGCTGTCGACGAGAGCATCGTAAGGGTGATCTTGATATCCTAAGATGTCTGCTTTTTTTTGATTGAGCTCTACGATTTTTTCAAGATGTGGCTGAAAGGTCTTGAAATCGCTTTTTGGTCGCGCCTCTTGCCAGACATGGTTGGCTGCTGAAGTAGCTTTTGCAAACTCTTCCACAAATTTTGTCGGCAGCTTTGACGCGTGCAAATAATCTCTCCGCCATTCTCTCAAAGCGGCCATTTGTCTAGGAGAGAGAGTTGGATCAAGAATCGCTCCTGTTTCGATGTCGATGAGGGAGCATAAGGTTTTTGCAAATTCTGGACTCGTCTGTTCTTTATGAATGAGGCTGGTAATGAGTTCATTTTGCTCACAGCGCAACCCGATTGCCTCTTTTGGCATTTTCGTCTCTTGATCCCATGCCAATAGATGGGAAATGCTCGCATAGATTGCTGCTCTTTTCGAGAGTTTTGTCAGCTTTTCGTAAGGGTTTTGCTTAGGAGTTGGCATATTGCTTATTGTATGTACCAGGCGGGAAAATGTCCAATCCTTGGAAACTCTACATTGGAAACCATTTGCGGAGGATGCGATATAGGGCAGTAGAACACTTTTCTGCTAAGGGGGTGCAAAAAGCCCAACTGAGAGAAAAGATCACGATACATCCGGTTCCGACAATGATATCTGAGGGCCAGTGTGCGCCGACGATGAGTCTTGGAAGACATAAGAAGACGCCATAGAGAAGGGCGGCTGCGGCTAGTTTACCGCGTACGATATAGGCATAACTACATGCAAACATTAGAGCTTGTGTTGCATGATCACCGGGAAAACTTTTGTTGGAAGCGACTTTGACCTGAATCCAGGGAAGAAAATCAGAGAGATGGACTGCGCCGCTAAGAACTAATGTGGGACTTGTTCTTCTTAGGCGCAAATAATCGCGGCAGACCAGTCGATTGATCAATAAAATTGTCGCTACTGTCAAAAGGACGCAGAAAAGGAGTTGTGCACTTTTGTGGAGTCGTTTTTCTTTCTTGGTTTTCCAAATCGCTGCGATGTAAAACCCCAATATGCAAAAATCTTTGAACCAATCAGCGAGACTATGATTGACAGCTGCCCAAAAAAGGCGCAAATGATGAGAATTCTTAAGGGGCTGATTGAAAAAGCGAAAAAGAGATGCATCGATCTGCCCCCAGAGAGCCGAACTATAGGGAGCAAAAAGGCTTGTAAATAGGATAATTCCTAGTACGTTCCAGAAAATCAGAAGTTTCAATCGCCAAGGATTGGTAATAGGAATTGAAGGAGTTGTCGTCATTTGGCTTTAGCAAATCTCCAGCCAAAGATACTGAGAAGGACAATAAAAGGCGATAGAATTGCCACAAAAGGGGAGATGGTATCGCTTTCACCTAGGATCACAGCTGCATCCATTAAGGCAATGAAGGCGACAAATGAAAAGATTCCCATGCTGTAAATGAAAAATTGGGGAAGGTTTTTCGAGTAGTTGGTGCAAAAGGGAATAATTGCAAAGAGCACTAAAAGGGCGAGAAAGGGCATGGTCAGCTTAAAGAGGAATTGGGATAAGACTTCGTTTTTTTCAAAAGAGGAGAGGAGAGGATCGGTCCGAAGAATCTTCCAAAGTTCTTTGACCGAGCGATTTTCAAATGGGATATAGCCTTTGCGGGGCATATCTTGATTCCAATCGAGGTTGTGAAAAATCAGAGAGGCGAACGACTCTGTTTTTTCGAAGCATCCCTCCTTGTTTCTCTCTAAATGATCGACCCATTGTCCATGAGGATGCTGTGGATCGATTTTCAGATAGCGCATACGCCATAAATCTTCATGGTTACGGATCCAAATGACATCAAAGAGAGCTTCTTTTGCTGCATCATAGTATTGGTAAACGAGTTTCGAATGATCATCTAGGTGCATGACATGCAAGGGCTCTGTCCGATTTCCACGAAAAGAATGACGCAGGTGGGCATCGTGAAATTTATCGATAAAATTGAGGGAGTGGGGAACGACAAATTCATTAACTCCTAAGTTGATCAGGACGATGCATGATCCGATAAAAAAGAGGGGGCGCATCAGTTTTTTCATTCGAATTCCCGCAGACAAAAGAGCGAGCAGTTCACGATTTGTATTGAATTGGCATAAGACTTTGATTGTCCCAATCAAAAGAGCTAGGGGCAAAAGAATGTCCATTCGTTTGATGAATTGTAAGAGATAATATTGGAATATTTTCCACAAAGCGAGATTCTTTCCTAGAGTAAGGTCCTGCATGTGAGCTGAATAATCGATCACGACGTAGAGAAAGTAAAATCCAAAGAGGAAAAGAGAAAAAAGCTTCAGAAATTCGCGAAGAATATAGCGCTCCCAGATCTTCGTCATATGATTCCTCTATCGATTTTTTTAAAGTTTTGCAAACAAAGCAGGAAAATCACCGGGTGAGGTGCAAGATAGAGGATGGTGCTGAGTAGCCAATCGTGTTTCATCGATTTTGCTGCGATGAAAGCGATGAAGTAAAAGGCTGAAAGCACACAAGCCCAAAAAATTCCTTGGAGTTTTCGATCGCGAGAAGTTTCCATCCCATATGAAACACCGATAAGGGTGAAGATAAAGGCAGCCAGCCCGAGTGAAATGCGCCTTGAAACTTCTTGGATTGCTCTCGAATTGAATTTGGCATCTTCTCCTTTTTCGATTGAATATTTTGCCTGCAGCATTCGGAGGTTGAGAGAATCGTAGCCTACACTCCAGTCACTGCTTCGTAAATATTGGGCCAGCTGCGGAGCTCCTGTTTGCATTTCTCCTTGATTTTCAATGACCAGATGATCAAAACAGCCTTGATTTTTGGGATCGATACTCGAAATAAATGTGACGTCATTTCCAATAATTTTTTGTTCTTCAAGAGAGAGTTTTTTCGCTAGGCACACTCCTAAACGTTGATTGGAAAAGTTGCGCATGATAAAACAGACGTCTTCAGCATACTTGCCTGATTTAAGGACCCTCATATCGACATAGGTATTTTTTAGTCTGACCAGGGTCTCTTTTTGGAGAAGGCATAAAGGATTAATCGCGGTCATTTGGTAGGCGAGTCCCTTAGAGAGCCCGCGACATTTTGGCCCCAGTTCTGAGACGATAGTAAAGTTTAACATGGCTATGATAGCCCCACAGGCAAGAAGAGGAAAAGCAATCGGAGTAAGTCCCATCCCTGCGACACGAAGAGCGGTTAATTCATGAGAGCGGCTCATTTTTTGGAAAAGAAGTAGAGCTGCAATCAGACAGGAGATCGGAATGGCAAGCGGAAGGATGAAGGGGATTTGATAGAAGATGAATTTGAAAACATATAACTTGGTAGCTCCTGTTGCGGCAAATCGGGCAATGCTTTGGAACCGGGTCACAAGGAGGACGGAAATAAATCCAGTCACGCATAATGAAAAAACTTGGAAGTAACTGCGGAGCAAATACCGCCACAATATTGGCATTCGTTTCCTTTTCGTAAATGGTGTTTCGATTGTATTGTATTTGGCTTCTTTATGACAACCCCAGCCTGATAAAATGGAATTAGAAAAAAACGTTGAAATCTTTTTAAAACAAACTTCTCGGTTCGAAAAACCCTTGCTTTTGGGATTTTCTGGCGGACCAGATTCTCTTGCTTTAGCCTACTCTCTTTTGCGACTTGAAGTTCCCTTTCATCTTGCCCACTACGATCATGGGTGGAGAGAAACAAGTGCAGAGGAAGCTACAGAGCTCCATCGGTGGGCATCTTCTCTTCAGATTCCCTTTCATACTGCGCGAAGTAAGGCGCCAAAAAAAACGGAACTTGCGGGAAGAAAGCAGCGCATTGCATTTTTTTTGGAATTATTCCAATCCCATGAATTTGAGGCTTTGGTCCTTGCCCACCATCAAAATGATCAGGTGGAGACCATTTTGAAAAGAGTTTTGGAAGGAGCTCATTTGACGAATTTGAAAGGAATTCAGCCCATCACCTATCGAGGAGAAATGCCGGTTTGGCGTCCTTTTCTTTCCATCTCAAAAGAAACCATTTTCGATTATCTGCAGGAGCACAAACTCTCCTATATAGAGGACGAAACTAACTCTGATCTCAAGTATTTGCGAGCACGCATGCGTAATGTACTGCTCCCGAAACTCGCCAAAGACTTTGGCAAAGAGGTGGCCCCATCGCTTTTGCGACTGGGCAAACAATCTGGGCTTCTTCAAGAGTATCTCGATCAACAAACCATGAAATATATTCCCATCGAAGGTCCATTTGGAAAAATGTGGGATTTTTCCCATGCTCATCCTGTTGAAGTGGAACATGTTCTTTCTCGGTTTTTCACCCTTAGTCGTCCCATTCTCACCCAGATTACCAAAGCAATAGATGCAAAAGCTACCAATCACATTGTCCAATGTGGCGGAAAAATTCTCATAGTTGATCGGCAAAAAATTTTTTGGATTGAGAATCACCCTCCACAATTTACTCAAAAAATCCCTTTGAAGCCTGGCATTATCCAGAGCGAGGATTGGGAGTGGGAAATTCAATTAACCCGCATTTCTCACCAGACTCTGGGCAAGTTTGGAACATCTGTTTCTTCGATTGATCCAACAAACTCCCTTGGAAAGGTTTACAAACCTTCCCTTCGAGAATTTCTTGAATCCTCGAAAGAACAGACTGTCCAACCTTCCTGCAGAGCTGGTGAGAAATGCGGGTTAGATGCAAAAGAGACATATCCCTTTCAGAATTGGCACTCATGGTGGAAAGGAAAAATTTCCCTTACCCTCCCAGCAGGTGATTATGAACTCACGCCCCCTTCTCCTTATTTCCGAAAGAAGTGGAATGCTACGAAAGTTCCCGCCTTTTTGCGGAAATCGTTGCCGACCATCCATTATAATGGAAAACCAGTAGCAGAATTTTTAACTGAAAAAAGGGAACAATCCCTTGCTAAACACCCTCTTTTGGTCACAATTGCGATAAATCCTCGTCGATAAAGACTGAAATATGTTAGAATAAAAAATGGCCTAACTAGTTGGTTTAGAAAATTTTATTCTCCAAATGTTGGATTTTGAGATAAAATTGTGATATCTTTTTATCCTTCTAAAAACGCGTGGATTGTGTTATAAATAGAATTTATGGGTGACGATAATAAAAATAAGCCGCCGAGGCGAGGACTTCCAGGTGGATTTCTTCTTATTGTTCTTGCGGTTGTACTGATTTTTTATTCTTTTCAAAGCATGAATAAGGACAAGGCGGGGAAAGTTTCCTTTAGCCACCAGGTTGAACATTTAGTGAATCTGGATCTTTTGCATAAGGACAGTACGAAAAAAATCGCTCTGAACGATAACCTCGTTACTTTTAGCGGAAAATTCAATGATCGGGTTACCGATAACGCTAAAGCTCGCTATCGCTTCCTCGAACTCCTCAATACCAATAATCAACTCACCCTCGAGCAAGCTTCCCTTGAAAAAAATTTACAAAACTACCGATCCGGTGTAGAGCGCTCTGCTGATTGGTTCCTCAATCTCAGTGGGATCAGCATTCCATCCCGTGGCTATGTAGTGGTCAATTCCAGCTATGATATGCCCGGCAGCGACAATGCAGTCGTCATTCGCTCTGTCACGGATCGACAAATCATGTCTTTGAAAGAAATCAAGAGCAATTTCCGTGTAGCTTCCAGTACACCTGCTCAACTCGATCGATACGGAAGTGAACTGCGCACCCTGATCCAATCGTTCCGTTCTCCCAATTTGGGAATAGGCAATGAAGCAATGAAGCAGCAACTCAAAGATATGGACGAGGCTGTTTACAATGCGCGGAATTACAACCTTCCCGAACGGACTGAGGTGTATGCTTCTTCGGTCAATCAGTTGCAAGGAATTGTCGATGAGCTCAATCAGCCAGAAGATGGAGTCCGCTTAGGGCAGTTGCGCACTGTGCGTACCTATAAGCAAGATCTCATTCGCTATCGCCAGATTTCTGAAGAACTGCTCACCAATAGTGCTCAACTTGATAATGCTCGTGGGCAAGTAGCTGGCGTCGTTTGGTATTTCAATAACAATGAAATTTCCACCCGCCAACTCGAAAAACAAGACCCAGAAGCGTATAACCAATGGTTTGCTGGAGCCAAAGAAGAATGGCAAAATTTTGCATCCAACCGAAGCACAGATTTCAAAGCGCCTGATCAACCCCGCACAACGGCTCTCGACAAAACATTCAAAAGTGAAGAACCCTCACCCAATTATTTCGGTTATCTTCTCACACTTCTACCTGTTCTGCTCGTGGTTTTCTTACTCTACTTTGTCTTCTCAAAGCAGATGAAAGGGATGGGATCTGGTGCAATGACATTTGGAAAATCACCAGCTCGCCTCCTCAACAAAGACAAGAACTTAGTCACTTTTAAAGATGTTGCTGGCTGTGATGAGGCCAAAGAAGAATTGCAAGAAATCGTCGACTTCTTGAAGGATCCTGCGAAATTCACCGCTCTTGGTGCGCGCATTCCCAAAGGAGTCCTCTGTATCGGTGCTCCAGGAACTGGAAAAACCCTCATTGCGAAAGCGGTCGCTGGAGAAGCGGACCGCCCCTTCTTCTCGATTTCAGGCTCAGACTTTGTGGAGATGTTTGTAGGCGTTGGAGCCAGCCGTATCCGAGACCTCTTTGAACAAGCCCGTAAGCAGGCTCCCTGTATCATCTTCATCGACGAGATCGATGCTGTGGGACGCCATCGCGGAGGAGGCGTTGGAGGAGGACATGATGAGCGTGAACAAACCCTCAATCAACTTCTCGTGGAGATGGATGGTTTTGATACCAGCGAAGGAGTGATTCTCATTGCTGCAACCAACCGTCCCGATGTTTTAGATAAAGCCCTCTTACGTCCAGGCCGTTTCGATCGTCGAGTTGTCATAGACCTTCCCGATATCAAAGGGCGTCATGAGATCCTCAAAGTCCATGCCCGCAAGATTAAGCTCGATTCAGCTGTTGATCTAATGACCATTGCCCGCAATACACCCGGAGCATCCGGAGCAGATCTCGCCAATATCCTCAATGAAGCAGCCCTTCTCGCAGCCGGAAAGGGACGCAGTGCCGTCACCCAGTCAGAAGTCAACGAGGCATGTGATAAAGTGCGCTATGGAAAAGAGCGTCGCTCTCTTGAAATTGACAATCAGGATAAACGGACCACAGCCATTCACGAATCGGGTCATGCCATCGTTGGACTTACAGTTGAGCATGGAGATCCTGTCGAAAAAGTGACCATCATTCCTAGAGGCCTTTCGCTTGGTGCTACGCACTTCATGCCCAAGAAAAATCGCCTCAGCTACTGGAAAAAAGAAGTCATTGACCAGCTTGCCATTCTCATGGGGGGACGCGTTGCCGAAGAGATCTTTGTTGGAGACATTTCCAGCGGCGCACAGATGGATATTTCCCAAGCCACTCGCCTAGTCCGCAGCATGGTCTGCGAATGGGGAATGACAGATGCGCTCGGTGCCGTATCTTATGATGAACGTTCTGACCAAGGCCAATTCCTAGGCATTTCTCATTATGAGAAGAGTTACTCAGAAGAGACTGCCAAGGAGATCGACAACGAAGTGCGCAAGATTGTGGATGCCGCCCATAAGCAGGCTACTGGAATCATTGAAGCAAATCGTGATAAAGTCATCCTCATGACGGAACTGCTGATGGAGTTTGAAACACTTGATCGGCAAGATGTCCTCGACATCATCGAAGGGAAATGGGGCAGCAAGAAGAAACGGGATCGACTCAAAAATGATGCCGATAGAGCCCGCAAAGATCCACCACCACCACCTAATCCTATCTCAGACACCCCTCCGAGCGGGAATGTCGACTTCCAAGACCCCTCTCCTCAGGGAACATAAAGACTAGTTTTTCACTTTTCCTTGTCGCCAATCTTCCAAAGTTAAAGGCATCCCCTCAGTGATCTTTGCTAGATGTTTTCTCGTCGACTCTTCTTGATTTCTTTTCAAGAGTGCTGCGAGATCTTGGATTTCTTCAGAACTAGGGTCATAGCGAATTCCTTTTTTTTCTAGTCCTCTGCGGATACAATAAGTTCTCACACGATGTGGATGGGTACTCATCATACCTAATAGGAAATCTAGAAAGGGCGATTTTAAATTTTCTGATGCTAGTTTTTCTGCCGCGAATAACCTCAGGGCACCTTTCAATTCGTCAGCAGTTGCATTGTTTATCGCAAAATTGTCTGCCTTCCATTCAAAGCATATGCCAAGAGTTTTTTTGAAAATCCCTGTGATAACAAAGTAAGAAACACCAGTGGGAATGTCGACTTCCAAGATCCCTCTCCTCAAGGAACATAATTCTTTCTAGTTATAAGCTTTTGATTTTCAATACATTGTTTTAGTGTGATTTTGTACATTTACACAAATGTACACATGTTGTATTATAAAGGAATCCAAAAAAGGAGGTGAAGATATGTCTACAGAAACAACTAGGCTCTCTGTAGAGATCCCAATTAAAGATCACCGGAAGCTAAAGATTCTAGCAGAGGCAAATGGGTTGACTTTGCGTGAATTGGTTCTTATTGTTCTTGAACCTGTACTGTATCCCAAAAAAACTCCGAATGCTGTAACCCAAAAGGCGATTAAGGATACTGAAAAAGGCATAGGTTTAAAGACTTATGAAGACGTTGATCATTTGTGGGAAGTTCTTGGATTAGATTAATGTCATTACAAATACAAACCCAAAGAGCTTTTGAAAGAGATGCAAAAAAAATGAAAAGAAGGAATAAGGATCTTTCAAAACTTAAAGAAGTACTTGAAATTTTGGTTTCGGGAAAGAATCTTCCTAGCAAATACAGAAATCATAAACTCACAGGGAATTATCGAGGATATTGGGAATGTCATATAGAGCCTGACTGGTTATTGATATACAAGAAGACTTCTTCCATTATTATTTTAGAAAGGACTGGTTCTCATGCTGACTTATTTTGACTGGCAGAAGGAGTTTGGCAACGCTCTTATTTTGAAACTATATTTGACGAATGTTTCAGTGGGATCGCTTAATCACTGAAAGTGATCATCTCAAGCTCATCGCAAAATGGCTTGAACCAATCCAAATTGAAAACTTCTTGAGAAACAAGACTGAAGCAGGAAACGTCTCTTATGGAAGAGTATCCATCGGATATCATTTCTGGAGTTGGTTTCATTAAATAATTTCGGAGAGTTCCCTCAAAATGAAATCCACATTTTTCAATAATTCTAAGGCTGGCGATATTTTCTGGGTTACAGGTAACAGATATCCTATCTGCATCATAAAAATTGACTGCTAAAGCAATCAATACTTTCGCAGCCAATGTCCCAAGCCTCTTTCCTACATATTTTGAAGAAACCCAATATCCAATATCAAATGCAGAAGCATTTAAGCGACTGCCAGGAGTAAGAGAAGCACAGAATAGAAATTCTGTAAATGTTCACCACCCCCATTTCCCCTATGGAGAGATGGAAAAATTTATTGTTTGAGATCACCTCAGAAAAAGAAGTTTCCCCTATGGA
>QIGB01000045.1 GCA_003228815.1 Chlamydiota bacterium
TGGTTGCACCAAGGATTGATAAAGCAAGTAAGGATTTCTGCATAGGATCTCTCCAAATAAATGTTTCTCTAGTACTTGTCATAAAGGATAAATTTTTTCTTGGAAAGAAAAAAGGGATTGATTCCTTAGAAATCAAAACGGACTTTTAGAAAGAACCCTTGGATGCCCAGGTCGCCCTGGTTGGAAACAAATTTACTCGGCATTGTGTCATCAACAAAAAGCATGAATTGATTTTGGCCGGGATGAAAGTGGTGTTCCCAACCGAGGTCGAGACCTACATGGTAACAGCAATCACAGGAAAACCAGTCGTATCGAATGCCAAGCTGCATGTCAAAAATGGCAGTGCCCAGGTGAAAAAAATCCCCTACGTCGAAAAGGGTATTTCCATCTCCTTTTTCTTGATGTTTGACACTGTGATAAGAAAAAAGAAGATTGCCAGCAAAGTTGTTGAAAAGACTGATGCCACAGGCCATGTTCCATTGCATGTCAAGACCTGTGCGGATGCCAATGCCCCAGAAACGATCCTTTTGCAAAATACTGTATTTTTGAAAAGGGGAGTGGGAGAGATCACTTAAGCGAGTGGCAAATTGTTTTTGATCGATCCAAGCGCTTCGCAAACCTCCAAAGGGACGGAAGGAAACACACTCACTCACCCAAAACTCTCTTGCACCTTCTAAGTCGAGAATGTTGTAGTGCAGGTCCCATTTGCTTTTGATCGAACCAGCTGAGAGTCCTGAGATTTGGGCGGGATGGCCGAAATGAGAAAAGTTGGTTTGATTTTCACTAGTGTGAAAATCTCTTTTCGCTTCGGTGCACCAATAGGTCCATTGAAGGAGGATGTCCCATGCGTCATGGGTTGTGTTGAGACCCACTCCGAGGCGAAAACCAAAGTCCCAATCATAATGAAGATTTTGCATACGGCTTTGTTCAGCTGCATTGAAGAAGTCGGGGCTTTCTTTTGTTTGAATGGCAACACCGGTGCCACTAATTCGCGCTTGCCAGAGTATCGGATCGACGTTGACGTATATGCCCCAGCAGTCGGGATTGAATGGGCGAGCAGGAGGATTGAAACAACATGAACCATTTTGGCTCGAAGGATTTTCGATGTTGCACAGAGGTGCTTCATCTGCAGAAAGTATGTAGGTAGTGGAAAGCAGTGCAAAAGAGAGAAGATGTTTCATATGAAGATGCACACTTTTCTCAACAATTTTATTCTCGGTCAAGCAGAAGCTTATAATCAATTTTCAGAGCTTTAGCCAATTTTTTTGCTACCTTTTCCCCAATTGCTCTCAAACCATTTTCCATCTTAGAGATATTTTCCTGGCTTATTCCACATCGTTTGGCCAGCTCTTTCTGAGACATTCCCTTCCTAAATCGGGCTCCTCTCAAGACTAATCCGGCTTTTCCATATTTTTTAATGCGGCTAGCAGCAAGCTCTTCCCAGAGAATAGACTCTTCAGGATGACCATACTTTTCTAAGAACTCTTCAAGTTTTGGCAGGTATTTGGCAGGCATAAAAGAAAGCTTCTTTTTCTTGCCAGGCATCTCTACGACTACTTTGTATGTTGTTTCTTTATTAGTATGGAGCTTTCTCATGTGTTCCGACATAATATACCTCTATTTGTTTCTCCTGCTTGTTAATGATTCTCCAGCAGGCAACATATGTTGGCCTCCCTTTGCGAAGGTGGCAATGAAACTGATTTTTACCTAATGGACTATAATTTGGCCAGCTTGTTAAGTATGGACCGTTGTTCTGCAGGTCAATAGCTAGAAAATCAATCGCATCATTTACTGTTGGTTTTTTAGATCCACTTTTTTTAAGTTTCTCGTATTGTTTTTTGGCGGTCCTCGAGAAAAGTACAGTCCAGTTAGACATCACAGTTTCCTTAAAATGATTCGGATTATACCAAATTCTTTGACATATGTCAAACAGAAAAAATCAGAGCGGGATTGGGTCACATCCCAAGTGCAACGAGGATGTCGTCGATGTTTTTGACCCAGAGAAGCGATTGCTTTGCCATCTGCTGCAGAATGAAAAACCACGCCGCCCAGAGGAGGCCAAGGCCAAGAAGGGATTTGAGGGACATGCCGAGGAAGACGATTTGCACTTGCGGTGCGAGGCGATTCGCAATGCCGAGAAACATCTCTGCCATCAGGATGGAGACGATCGAAGGGGCTGCAAGCTGAATAGAAATGGCAAAGATGCGGGTCAAAAGGCCCATGATTGTTTTCCAAAAAGGGAGGTTGAGATTGAAAAAACCCGTGGGAATCATCTTGTCGATGGGGAGGACCCGAAACGATTCACTTACTGCATCGAGAAAGACAAAGGCACCGCCAATTTGAAAGAAGACAACGATGAGGATGTAGTTGAAGAGAACGCCGATGGAAGAAGTTTGCGTTTGCATGAAGGGATCGGTCACTTGCAAAGAGGAGGAACCGCGCATGAAATCAATCAGCGATCCAGATCCTTGCGCAATGTAAAAAGGGATGGCGGAGAGAAATCCGAGGATGAAACCCATCAGAAGTTCTTTGAGGGCATAGCCGAGAAAATCGATGTTAAATGAAAACTCTGTCTGCGCACTCGTCTGGATGATCTGGGGGATAAAAATGACGGCTAAGGAAATCGCAAGGCCCATTTTCACCCCTCCGGGAAGCTTTGATCCAAGAAATGGGCAGACGGAAACGATGGGAGCAATGCGAAAGAGGGTAAGAAAAAAAACGGTAAAAAGTCCAAGCGGGGTCATTTGGTGTTGGCTGATGAGAAAATTGAGATAATCCGAGGTTGGGGACCCGCTCACGAAATTGCCCATTTAGGGAAGTTTTGGAAGATATTTGTGGTAAATTGCACGATCTGGGCGCTGAGCCATCCACCTAAAAAGAGCAGCGTCAGGATCACAGCAAAAAGCTTGACCATGAAGGAAAGGGTCTGCTCCTGAATTTGTGTCGCAGCTTGAAAGACCGCGACAAAGAGACCGAGCATGGTGCTGATGAGAATCGGTGGCCCCGATAGGATCAAAATCAGGAGGAGGGCCTGATAGGTCAGCTGATAAATTTCACCGGAAAATCCCACAAAAACCTCACGTTCTAAATGACATGGTTAAACCTTGGATGATGACTGTCCAACCATCGACCATCACGAGCAAAAGGAGTTTTAGAGGCAATGCGATGGTGAGAGGCGAGAGCATCATCATCCCCATTGCGAGCAAGATATTGGAAGTAACAAGGTCGATCACGAAAAAGGGTAAATAAATCAAAACCCCAATCTCAAAAGCGGTTTTGAGCTGCGAAGTGATAAAGGCCGGGATGAGAACGATAAAATCATTTGGTTTCATGGTTTTTCGATACTCTTCCGGAAACGTTTTGTAGGCGAGTCGGTAGAAACCCGTGACATTTTTTCCAATGCTGTTTTTGAGCAAAAACGTTCGCAAAGGTTCTTTTGCTTTGTCGGCCACATTGATCAGATAGGTGGCAGTGGCACCGGACAAGAGGACCTCGGGCTGATTTTTTTCGATGTATTCGCCTCCCGCTTTGTACATGGCAAGGGCTGTCGGGAACATCACATAGATGGTGACGAGAAGGGCAATTCCGTTGAGTACTTGGCTAGGAGGGACTTGTTGCACGCCAAGGGCACTACGCAAAAGAGAAAGAACAATCACCACTTTGACGTAAGAGGTGAGGAGCATCACGGCAAAAGGCAGGACGGCCACACCGGCGAGGACAGCGAGCTGGGTGAGGAGTTTTGGACTAGGTTGTTCTCCTGCTCCCATTTGCTGCTGCGCCGTCTCGAGCATCTGCTGCATTTCTGTTGGGGTTTCTTGCGCGATCGCAGAAACACTCAAAACGACAAATAGCAGAGAGAGAATCAAAAACAGTTTTTTCATAAAGTCAGATATTATACCATTTAGCAAAATTAATAAAGCATTTCTAAAGCATCTACAACATCATTTTTTGATCGAGCCTTTCTCATCCATTTTGATGAATATGAATTTCGAAACGATCAACCAAAACTGACATTTTGTATATTTTATAAATATCTTCATTTATTTTGCTAAATGGTATTACTTGCTTTCCTTGTATTTTTCAAAGGCTCTCTCGAGAGCTCTCCACTGATTTTCAATTGTGGCATTGACCATCCCCTCTTCTGTTTTGATGATGCAACCGCCAGGAGTAATATCACTTTTTTCTTGAATCGTCAAAATGTCTACTTGCTGCAGAATTTCTTTGATCCGAGGTTTATTCTTATCGAGATGTTCTTTGTCCTCTTTGTTGACGTAGATCGTGACCTTTCGGCTTTCTGAAATATGAGCGATTGCCTGCATCACGATTTCTACAATCGTCTCGGGGAAAGTGTCCAATTCTTTTCCTACAATCCGTTTGGCCGCTTTCAGAGCAATGGGCAGGACCATTTGTTGCAAGTTGAGACGAATCGACTTGAGTTGTTCGTCCATAAAGAGGATCTGCTCATTAAATTTTTCCAAACCTTCTGCAAAACCTTTTTCTTTTGCTTTTTTGCAAAGTTTTTTGCACGTTTTATTCGTATTTTCTAGATAGTTTTCTGCATCTTCTTTTGCTTTTTCGAGTACTTGGGTAGCTTCTACAAGCTTGCTGTAGTCCTTTGCGGGAATCACTTTTTCATCAGAAGAGGGGTGAAGATCCCCTTGATAGAGCAGCGAAAACCATTTCATCTACGCCTCTCCTTGCTGAAAAAATTGCAAGATTTTATTGATCTGGCCCAAGAGAATTTCACCCGCTTTTGCATGGGTCGGTTTTTCAATGAATTTGAGGACCATGTTGCCGATATGCATGTCGAGGGTATGAGTCAAATACCAAGTCAAACTCTCAGACGCTTCATAAAGGGTATGAGCCAGGCGATTAGCTCCTCTTTCTTGGAGCAGCTTGTGTAAACCCTCTTTGGTTCCATCCCAATTCCCTAAAAAAAGGCGCTTAAAAATGAGCGGTTCACGATACAAGAGGAGAGTATTTAGATATTCTCCCTCTTTTTTTATCAGAGTGGTAAAAACCTTTTTCAATTCTTTGGTGTCAATGATTTGTCGCATTTCAAAAGAAAGATCGTGCAGTCCTAAATAGAGAATGAGTTTTGCCAAATGATCCGAGGAAATACTCATGAGCTGATTGATCGGATGCTCTGGTAAAAAAGCAAAAGGGACGAGGTCTTTATTTTGCCTGATATGGCGAAGAAGAATTGCCCGAAGGGCCTGCTTAGATACTTTTGGAAACGCGGGCAGATGATTCTCAAAACCGAGCAATTTTGTAAGGCCTTGAGATTGCGAGGGCGTAAGCACTGCCAAAAAGCTGCGGATCTCTCCTTCAGTCAGAGTTCGCAGGAAAGGAGCAAGCCAAGAGAAATGGATATGGTCGAGCAAATCCCACTGGAGGTGTTCCTTTGAAAGGGGAGTCGGTGAGGGGAGCTCTGCAAAGATTTCTTGATCATCACGAGACAAAAGAGCAGTGAGGTTTCCTTGCCTTTCGGGAGATATCAGTCCTTTACAAACCATTAGAGTTGTTGGTTTCATGGAGATTCAGAGGGGGGTTCTTCTTCTTCCTGTTCTTTCACTTGATTTCGAAAAGGAATGGGGCTTAAAAATTTTTTCATCCCCCTTTTGCGTAAGATGGGATAAAATTTCCAAAACATCCAGCCACAAAGAAGAGCAAAGAGAATCACTCCAAAAATCATCAAGAAAAAGAGGGTCCGAAACCGACCGGCAGAGCCTTTGCTCATCACAATCGACCAGATGCTCACATATTCTTTGCTTTTCGGTGTGATTTCCTCGGGTTTTTCCTTCAAAGTGATGTCTGTAAAGCGGGAACGGTCAGAAATTACTGTCACATTATTTATGTCGAGTCCTGTGACACTGCCAGAGACAAGCCGTTTGATTTTGGTGACTAGATGACTATTGGGATCATCTAAAATTCCATTGTGTTTGACGAAAATCGCTGCGGTGATACTTTTCTTTTGCTCTTCCTCAACGCCGGGGAGAACAATAGCAGCTTCTTGGGGGATAGACAGTTCGACATCCGCATCAATGATCCCATCAATTTTTCGAATTGTCCCAGCAATTTGTGCAGCAAGACCAGCTTGATAACGGATATTTTCTTCTCGCTCAGAAGAAATCAAGCCCGATTTGGCAAAAATAGTGAGCAAGTTAGTCGTGGGCATGCGGGGCAATCCATTGCGATTGAGAATATTCATCGCCTCGATTTCTTGCTTTTCATCGACTGCAATGCTCCATTTAATCTCTCCAGTATCAGCGGCACCTGGGGTAGTAGCAACCTTTGATTCGGTCTTCACCGCAGGAATTCCCTTGCTGGCAAGATAGACAATGATCTCATTGGCTTCGCGCTCAGGAACTTCATTGACAATGACCTTTTGTTTTTCACAACCAGTCAAAAACAAAAGAGAAAGAAAAACAAAAAATATTGAAACAGACTTTTTCACTTGCTTTCCATTGAGGGCGAATTAGCACATCCTCACCTTAAGCATGCAAGAGAGAAGAATTAATGGCAATTCATGAAATTTTTTGAACGGCCCGCGCGGAAACGGCGCAGGAAGTAGTCTTGCATGCCGCTTAGCTTAGCATCTAGCTGCGCAATGCGTATCTGATTACGCTCCGTATCTTTTCCACGGGCTTTTTGGAAAAGAAATTGGATTTTTCGCAGATACTTCAAAAGAAAAAATTGGGGAAACCTTCCACCTAAAAGGCGGGAAAAATAATAAAACCGCAAAGGCAGTGAAAAATTTCTTTCAATCCAAAGAAGGCGATTGCGCCACAGAAAATAAGCCGCATGCGGTTTGCCGCCAGTAAAAGAGGCGGAAATCTTATGCCACACCTTTGCCTCGGGACACGTTTTTACCAAAAAGCCTGCCCGCCGCGCTCGAAAACAGAGATCGGACTCTTCCCAGAAAAGAAAAAAACGGGGATCAAAAAGCCCTACCTTTTCGAGGACCTCTCGCCGGATCATCATCGCTGCCCCTGTGACATAGTCAAGCTCTAAAGGAGAGGTCCACTCCTCACCATCCATCTCGCGGTACCCGACATAGTCAAAGTCGATCTTTTTCCGGTTCCACACCCCTCCTAAATGGTCAAGGCGCTTCGGATCATCCATCCGATAGATCTTGCCCCCTAAAATTCCTATCCCCTTGTCAGAAAAACCGGCGAGAAATGCCTCCACAATCTTTGGATCGACCACCGTGTCGTTGTTGAGAACAAAGAAAAAATCAAACCCTTCCTTGAGCCCAATTTCAAGTCCCACATTGTTGCCCCCGGCATAGCCCAAATTGCATTTCGTCTCAACTAAGCGAATGTCGGGAAATTCCTTTCGAAAAAGTTCTTGAGAGCCATCGGTTGAGCCGTTGTCGATCAGCAAAATTTCTTTATTTGGAAAAGTGATTTTTTCTAAGGAATCCAGACACTTTTTCGTGTCTTCCTTCCCATTCCAATTCAAAACAATGATGGCAACACGAGGTTTCATACAACTATACATTCTCTAAAAAGTCAGTGGCCAGCTTGTAATTGTCTCCGCCCAACTTATTGGCATCAAAGAGAATTTGGAGAATCTCAGACATGCCAATCACCGTATGTGAGACGTAGCCGCGTGTTTTGATCTTTTTCTTCGCACCGAGCCCCAAATCGAGAAAGCTAAGCACATCGCGCACCTCAAGGCCGCCGTCTTCCAGCATTTCGATGGTATCAAGCGTATGCGTTCCCGAAAGCAGCGCCCCTTGAAGCACGAGACATTTCTGTCCCGTCTTATAAATCCCTTCGACTCCTCCCTCGTGGCATGCCACGAGGGGAAGCTCTTGCTCCCATGCGATATAATTGGCAAAATAACTTCCTGCAAGAGGAACACCACAGATGAGGTCGGAAGAAAGATGGACAGCTTTTTCCCAAAGCGCATTACAGATCTCTTTGGCCACCTGCGGATACGAGATTACTCTCGTCAGATCCACTTGAAAGGGAGAAAGGAAATCCTTTTTGATTTCAAAACTCCCAAATTTAATGACTCCAAGGGCATACAACTTCAGAATCAGCTCTTTCATAAGTCATCCTCCGAATCAGCTAGAAGGAAAGAGGTTGCTTTCTTTAATGCATGGGAACCAGGACTCGATGGTGTGCCGAAAGAAACGCGTCTGCTTTTTGGAGAGCCGCCGCCGCCTTCAAATGACAAATCGGGATCAAAGGAGGCATCTGTTTCAAAGGAAGCACTATTTGCATGCTCAATGAGACTATTGACTTTGGCCACAAGAGGATATAAGGGATGGCTTGAGGCAGGCAAGTTGAACGTACGGATAAGTTCAGAACTTTCATCAGGGTCTGTCAAACGAGTGATTGCCTTCCCAATATCTTGGCAGAGTTCTGAAGACCACTCCTCCACTTCAGCAAGCGTTTTCTTCGCTTTCCTTTGGTCTCCTTTGGCAGATTTCTCTGCTGTTTTTGCTCTAGAGAGCGCTTTTGCATGAGTTTTCTCTTTCGCTGCGATTGCTGCAGCATGTTCTACATTAGCTGTTTCAAGTGCACTGCGGGCTTGAGTCAGTTCTTGAGTCAATCTTTCAAGAGTTGCTCTGTTTTCTTCTTTTTGTGCTTCTAAAGCAGAAACCTTTTCTTTTTCAGCACGAAGCGCTGCTTCTAGGCTACCGACACTTTCACTTGAAGTGGATTTTTGTTCGGTAAGTTGAGCTTCCAAAGCTTCAACTTTTCCATTTGCCTCTTCCAATGCTTGCTGAATGCGAGCATTTTCTTCTTTATATTCAGTCTCTTTGGCAGAGAGTTGCCCCGTTAATTCAGAGACTCTTTCCTGAGTAGCAAGGAATTCGGCCTGAAGAGATCCATATTTTTCCTGTTCAGCAGTAAGTTGACTGCCAAGGGATCCGACTTGTATCTTTGCTTCATTGAGCTCGCTTTCTTGCTCAGCTAATTTATCTTGTGTTGCTGAAAGTTTTTCATTAGCAGCTGCTAGTTGAACATCTTCGCCTCGGAGTTTAGGTGCTTGCACTTCTGCGATCACTTTAGTAAGCATCGAATTGAGCACTTCACTTCTGGTAGACCCCTTGAATTTTTCTCCGGGGAATAGAGGCGTTAATTGGTCTACGATTGATTTCAGAGCTCGATCAACAGCAGCATCGATTCGACCTTGTATATCGCTTTCCGTTGGGCCCGGAGCCGGTGGGGGAACAAAAAGCCTAGGAAGAGCTGATTTGATTCTTGTCCAAAAACTATGGGCTCTTTCATCTGCAAAAACGGGATCAACCGAATCATTAATTGCTGTTCCTTTTTCTAGAGATCCTGCTACTGTTTCTAAAGCGATTAGATAGGGTCCCGTTCTTTCCGTTTGTGTGTGAATACGTACTTTTTCCCGATAGACATCGTACCATCCCTTAGCTGCATTGAGTCCAAAGATGCCAGCAGCTGCAAAAAATGAAATGGGGAATTCTTTAAATCCGTTTCTGACTCCTAAGATAACACCTGTTGACGCACATCCAAGTGCTCCTAATGTATTACATGTTGGCCAAAGGTATAAATCGGGTCTAAGTCTTTCATGGGTTGATCCGGGTGGTCGTTCTATTAATGGGTCTAAAGCGCTTGACATTTTCAAATCTCCTATTTGTTTTTAATGAAATTTTTGTTATCCTCTGCCCGTTATTCTTAAACCAAAAGGAAGGAAAAAATGATCTCTGCAGTATCTCACGACATGTTTCCACAGCATTTTCATGAACAAGGAGGGAGGGTTTGTTCTTCCTTTTGTGGGCGTATTTTTAGTTTAAATTGGGACAAAGCCCATCTTCTTGCAAACCTCGTACTTGTTGTTGCCGGCATCGCATATGCCTTTTTTATGAAACTTCCACCAATGATTATGTTTAGTCTCGGAATCTATGGCTGCCTTGTAACCATTCTTTATGCAAAAGCACAAAAATCCCACCCTTCACAAAGTCAAGTCGACGACTTAGCAGAGAAGCTTGCAGTTGTAAAGGAAAAGAATACGATGATTGCGGAAAAATTCAAAGCAGAAATGTCTGCTCAAGATGCGTCAGGGACATTAAGAGAAGACGTAGAAACATTTTCTGCTAAGGTAAGCGCTTGGGCAGATAAAAAGGGGCGTTTGGAAAGAGAAATCGGTAAATTGCAACGAAAAAGAATATCTCTGCAAAATACTGTTGATAGGCTGCGTAGGGTGATGATAAAACTTGGAGATGAATTCAGAAGTGCGGAAAAGGGAACTGCAAAATGGCAAGCTCTTCGAGAACTTACAGCCCGGCTGGATGAAGTTCGTTAGCAGGCAATGAAGTAAGAGCCGCGTCATAAACTGCGTCGGGACCGATTGCGAGAAGGCAAAAGGGATCGGCGCAGTTTTTTTTCAGACAAGATGTGCAGGTTTTTGGGGTAGCGAGAACGTGTGCATTTTTCACATGAAAGGGACCGCATAGATTGGGGTCGGTGGGACCAAAGATGGCAACGGTTGGTGTCCCAGTTGCAAAGGCCATATGCATCGGACCTGTATCATTGGTGATGAAGACCATCATTTTTTTGAGCAGAGCACTAAATGAAGAAAGATCGAGCTCGCCAGCAAGGGGAATTGCGCCGGGAATTTTCGAAGCAATTTCGAGAACGAGAAGAGCTTCTGATTGATCGCCGCTGACGAGAATTTGACAGCCAAGGTGTCTGTTCAGGCGGTTTCCCACTTCGATAAAGCTTTCTTTGGGCCACTGTTTGAAGAGGTTTTTCGCCCCAGGATGCAAACCTACAAGAGGAATGTGTTCGGGAATTCCATGTCCTTCTAAAAAGCGGCGCGCATTGTATTCTTCTTTCTTTCGAAACGACAGCTCGAGGGCATAGTCACTGACATAAGCCCCAGCTTCTCGGACGATTTCTAGCCGTCTTTCAATCTCATGCTGATATTTTTGGGGAAGAGCTTTGGTCAAAAGAAAATCGAGATCTTTGTTGATTCCTTCTGTCCCAATGATCTGAGGAGCTTCCAAAAGAGCACAAAAGGGAAGGACCATTCGTTGGGAAGTGTGGAAGACTAATACGGCATCGAATTTTCGTTTTCGCAAGGCCGAAAAAAAACGTAACAAGGAGAAAAAAGGAGAGGGCCCAAGAACAAAGAGCTCATCGATATGCTTGTTGTGTTCGAGGACAGCGGCGCCGATCGAAGAGGTCAGTACAGAGATTTCAGCATCGGGAAACGATTGTCGAAGTGCCCGCATGGCGGGCGTTCCCCAAAGAGTATCGCCTAGACCTGTTGTAGAAACTATGAGAAAACTCGTGGGTACTTTGGGGTGTGCGGGACGAGTTGCCTCAGGATTAAAAATCCACAAAAGGGCTTTGATTAAGCGATTTTTCCAGGTCATGCCCCTACACTATAGACGGAGAGGACAATTTTTCCAAAGGCTTGATTTTGGGCGAGGAGGCGGTGGGCCTCTTCGGCCTTCTCCCATGGAAAGGTGGCATGGATAATTGGTTTGAGCATCCCAGATTCGAAGTGGGCGAGAGCAAATTTGCTGAATTCTTCAATGAGTTTCCCCTTATATATAGGAGAGCGATTGCGTAAGGAACTGCCCGTGAGGGTGGCCCACTTTTTCATAAGGCCTCGCAAATCAAAGGCTTCCAGTTTTCCTCCACCCATTGTTGCGAGGAAAATGATGCAGCCGCCAATGGAGAGAGACTCCATATTTTCCGCAAAGTAGGGTGCTCCGACAAAATCGAGGATGAGATCGGCTCCATGTCCATCTGTTGCCTCGAGGATTTTTTTTGCAAAGGACCCGCTTTCCGCATTGATCACAACATCTGCACCGAGAGAGAGACATTTTTCCAGCTTTTCCTTTGATCTGCTCGTTGCAATGGTTTTTGCATCCATTTGGCGAGCCAGTTGAATCGCTGCTGTTCCTACACCGCTGCCTCCCGCATGAATCAGCACCCATTGCTCTGGCTGAATTTCACCAATAAGAAAGAGCGATTGATAGGCGGTCAAAAAAGTTTCCGGGATGCTTGCAGCTTCTTCAAAAGAGAGGTTGTGAGGAATGGGGATACATTGCGCCTCGGGAACCGTTACTTTTTCTGCATAGCCTCCTCCTGAGAGAAGGCACATGACTCGATCTCCCTGCATAAACCGGCTGGCGCCAACACCGAGCTTTTCAATAGTTCCAGAAGCCTCGAGACCCAATATCTTAGATGCGCCGGGAGGTGGGGGATATTTGCCTTCCCGTTGCAAAAGATCGGCATGGTTAACCCCAGCGGCATGGACGCGCACCAAGACCTCACCCCCTTTGGGCTCTGGATCAGGCGCCTGTGTAATCTTCAAATTATTGTCTAAAACTTTCATCTATTCACACGACTCGAAGTAAGCTGCGGCGCTGTGGATCCGCTGCTTCAAACCATATCATATTGTCTTCCTTTCAACGTACACTAGATTATGTACAGAATCAAGAGCTCAATCAAAAATTCATAAGAGCATTTTTGCATCGAATCCCATAGACAAAAAGTTGTGCAACACACCCCCTCTTTTGTGAATTTTTTTTACATGCAAGTGGATATTTCTATTTGCGGACTACATAGCGTTTGATTTTTTTTTATTTTTCTTGATATGCTTTTGACCTCTTTAAACTTTATCAGAGGAGGATTGATATAATGGGTTTTTTTTCTACAAATATATTTTTATCCAAGGAAGAATCCATTCCTTTCGATCGCGATAGTTGGCAAAAAAAAGAGTTTCAACAGGAAAAATGTCAATATCAAGGGAGGAGTTACGAGGTCCATCAAGTGATTGAGCGTTCTTTGGAAAGTTCCGAAAGAGTAAAGGCTGGGCTAATAGCCTTGATCGCAATTGTAGCTACTTTAGGATTAGCATTGATATTTTCCTCTACAGTGAGAGAACTTTGCTCTCAAGCTATAAATGGAAGTGAAAGAGAAATATATTGGAAGCCTACTCCTAAGTCTGCTCCAAAACCGCCTTCCTTGAATTTCGATAGGTTTGCCTTAAGTCAGGGTTTTTCTTTGACTGAAGCAAGTCCTGAGGAAAAGAATGCTTTCAATAAAATAGTGGAAACTTGGAAAACACGAGATTCTTCTAAAGAAGATTGGTCCATTTCTGAGCTAGCGACTTTTTTAAAACAAGAGGAAACTGCTTTGCTAAAACTTTTTGATCTAGTTTTTCTGATTCCAAATTCTCGGAAGAATTATCCAACATTTGGACTCGAAAAATTATTCCAGGCTTTTGAGTCCAGTTTATCTGGCGACCTAAGATTAATCTGTCAGCCTGGTGTAAAAATCTTATGGTCTGGGCGCATGCCTACTGCAGCCACGATTTTTGGAAAAGGGAGCGATAAAGAAAGTTGGAAATTAGAAGAGTTAGGGAAATTTTTAGCCGTATCTCAAGATGCGTTGATCGATTTCTTGGGTGAACGGAAAGAACAATATTCCACGCGAGACATAGATCAAGCACTTAATAGTGC
>QIGB01000106.1 GCA_003228815.1 Chlamydiota bacterium
GCCCTAAGGGAAGCGGTGCCTTTTCAAAATTTCTTTTTTAAATACAATATCGAAAGAAAACCTGAAGGTGGATCAACAGCTGTTCATATTGTTCGGTCTGGTGTAACCATCATTGCTTGTTCTGCTTTCATTCTTGCAGGACTTGTAGAAAAAGCCGTTCGTTTTATTCTCGGTTTGATCAAAAGTGGGATTGATAAGGTTCTTTCCAGGCAGCAACAAGAGAATATCCAAGATAAAGCGGGAGATGCTGCAGGAAAAGCAAAAGATGCAGGAAAAGGATTTTTTAAAACACACTTTGCTCCTCTTTTTGAAAAAACCTCTTAATTTTTGATCGACCAATCAATGGGAGTTTTTCCCCATTGTTTTAGATATCGATTGGTGATAGAGAAATGGCGACAGCCAAAAAATCCATAATGAGCCGAATAGGGTGAAGGATGTGGTGCTGTGAGCACAACATGATGGGTTTGTGCAAGGATATGATCGCATTTTTCTTTTGCCGATTTTCCCCATAAAAGAACGACAATCGGATCTTTTTTCTCAACAAGTTTAGCAATCACTGCATCTGTGAATTGCTCCCATCCTTTGCCATAATGTGATTTCGGTTCTCCAGCCCGCACTGTTAGCGTTGCATTGAGAAGAAGAACTCCTTGTTTTGCCCAAGATGTGAGACAACCGGTTTGGGGAGGAGAAATTTTGACATCCTCTTCAAGCTCTTTGAAGATGTTTTTGAGTGATGGGGGTGGAGGAATCCCACAAGGGACACTAAAACTCATTCCATGCGCCTGACCTGAACCATGATAGGGATCTTGGCCCATGATCACCACTTTGACATCTTCGTAAGGTGTCTGACCAAAAGCATGAAAAATAAGCGGCTCTGGCGGATAGATGAGTTGGCCGCTTTTTTCTTCCTTTAATAAAAAAATCTTTAAATCTTTGATATAGGGCTTTGCAATTTCAGCTTTTAAAATTGCATGCCAGTTTTTTTCCAGTTTCATAAAAAAAGAGTTTATCGAACTTGCTGGTTTCCTACAAGTTGACTTTTAGCCTTTTTCGCCTTAGGATTATTCCTTTTCTGGGTGTAGCGCAGCTTGGTAGCGCACTTGCATGGGGTGCAAGGGGTCGGAGGTTCGAATCCTCTCACCCAGATTTTCGTAAGTTCAATAAGATTTCAACATGCTGGGTATTGGGAAAGAGATGATAGCCTCTAGCATTTTTGATTTCCCACCCTTGCTCTTGCAGTACTTTAACATCTCTTTTGAGGGTTTCGGGATTGCAACTGAGATAGAATATTTGTTTTAAGTTTGCAGTTGCTTCAAGAACTTTAGGATCTAGTCCTTTTCGAGGAGGGTCGACGATGAGAATCTCTTGGAGTCGATGGATGTGATCTTCGCTTTTTCCTGTGATATATTCAAGATATGGGGGCGGATCGCTTTTAAAAAAAGATTCCTTTGCATAAGGATTGGATTCAACTAGTGTGCTGGGCCGATTGACTATGCGGCTAATGATTCCCACACCTGCATATAATTCCGTGATATGCCCATCATCGACTTGTTGTTTGATATCCAAAAGGATCTTTTCAAAAAGATAGAGATTAGCTTGAATAAAGCAGGCGGGATGGAAGTGAAAGAGTCTTTCTAAAAGCTCTTCTTCGAGGTATCGAGGCCCATAGAGATGGAGCCAGGTGGGACCAAAAATGGTATTGGTCGATCCTTCTTGGAAATTGATCCAAATGGAATGCCAGTCATGAGCTTTTTGGAGTTTCATTGCTAGGTCTAAGCATTTGTCTTTGCCATTGGCTACGAGGACGAGTTGGACTTTTTTGGTTGTACGTGAGAAGGTTAATTGGACATAGCGCAAATCGCCAGTTTGGGTGGTTTCATTATAGGGAAGAAAGGTTTGAGCACGGAGAGCTTTGAGGGCTTCGTTGATGGCTGGATGGTGATCGGGGCAGTCGATGAGATCTTCTACTTCGTGGGTGCCAGGCTTAAAAAGGCCGATCTTGAGGGTTTCTATTGTACCGCGAACGGCAAGTTTGGCACGGATACGCCATCCTTCTTCTTTTCCCACAAAGATAGGGATGGGTGTGGAAAACTCTGTTGATAGCTTGTTTATAAGTTGCTGATACATTGTTTATGCTTTCGTTATCTTCTGTTTGTCTTCAGCTTGTCAACAAGTTATTGACAAGACTTTTTTCTCCTAAAATGAGTGGGTTATCAACATTTCCACAGCTTAAGAAGAAGAAGAGTATAGCATAGAAAAGGAGTATTCTTTTATGCTTTAAGATAAGTATGGAAAAATATCTCATTAATGAATTCTTTGATTTAAGAGAATATGCTCTAGCTCAGGTATTTGAGGAATGTCAATATGCTTGGGAGGCTTTGGCTTTTCTAGAGAAATTTCTTGCAGAAGTTCCTTTAGGAAAGATCGAATGTGAGCTTCCGGAAGGGGTTACCCTATTAAATCGGGAAAAAATTTCGATTGGCAAAGGGACTATTGTAGAGCCGGGTGCTTTCATTCGAGGCCCCTGTGTGATCGGAGAAAATTGTGAAATCCGCCATGGGGCCTATGTACGTGGATATGTCGTGAGCGGAAATGATTGCATCATTGGCAATAGTTCTGAGATCAAGTCATCGATTTTGCTCAATGGGGTGTGTGTCGCTCACTTTAATTATGTAGGCGATTCCATTTTGGGTAATCGAGTCAATTTGGGCGCTGGTGTGAAATTGGCAAACCTGCGTCTTGACAACCAAACGATTCAGATTTCTGATGCGGGACAAAAGATTCCTACGAATTTGAAAAAGCTCGGGGCCATTATTGGAGATGATTCCCATTTTGGTTGCAATGCAGTGACCAATCCTGGAACGGTGGTAGGAAAAGAGGTTTTTTGTTATCCCTGTATCACAGTCGGAGGGTATATTCCTCCTAATGCAAAAGTTCGATCAACTCAAAAAATGGTAGTGCAAGAATATGTCGACAGAAGCTGTTTCTAGATCTTCGTTTTTTCTCCTTCGCGACTTAATTGAAAAGGAAATCGCGAAGAGCATTCTCTCTTTTGGATCCAAAAGTAAGATGCGTGATGCATGTGAATATGCCCTCCTGAGTGGCGGAAAGCGCCTCAGGCCCATCATTACGATGATGGTGGCAGATGGGCTTGGAAACGACCTCGATGTCTCTTCTGTGGCTCTTTCTGTTGAATTTATGCATACGGCATCGCTCATTGCAGATGATCTTCCCTGTATGGACAATGAGGATGAGAGGCGCGATAAAACTTCTTTACATAAGGTCTATGGAGAGTCAGTAGCACTACTAGCGAGTTATTCGCTTATTTTCGCTGCGTATGAGAAAATTCATGAGAATACAGAAATCATGAAAGCGGCTTCGCCTCCTTTCTCTGGCTTTGCTGGTGAGGTGTGTGCTCTTGCTTTAAAGCACTCTAGTTATTGTGCGGGGATTTCCGGCGCGACGATGGGGCAATATCTCGATCTCTATCCTCCTAATCAGAATTTTGAGACGGTCAAAGAAGTCCTCTATAAAAAGACTGTGACTTTATTTGAAATAGCTTTTGTTTTTGGATGGTTATTTGGCGGGGGGATGATTAGCAAACTCGATGAGGTCAAGCAATGTGCCTATCATTTTGGAATGGCTTTTCAAATCGCTGATGATATGGGCGATCTTGAGCAAGATGAAAAAAATCAGCGGGAAATTAATGCAGCCAAAGTGTTGGGTAGAGAGCGGGCTTTTGCTGTTTTCCAAAAAGAAATGGAGTGTTTTCAAAATCTCTTAAAAGAGCTTAATTTAAACACCCCATCTTTTGAAAAGTTGGCCCATATGCTTAGCAAAAGTGGATTAAACTACTTTCGCAGTCTCTGATTCTTTTTGTTTCTGTGGAGTTTGCAAAAGGCCGTTCTCTTGACACTTTTCCACAATCTGCTTTTCGATGTCGGCTGCCATGTCGGGATTTTTTTTCAATTCTTCACGCGCAGCTTCTCTTCCTTGTCCAAGGCGAGTTGTTCCCATGCTGAACCAGGTTCCCTTTTTGTCGATGATTTCGTATTCCACGCCAAGATCAAGTATAGATCCAAATCGAGAAATCCCTTCGTTGAAGAGGATGTCAAATTCCGCAATTTTGAATGGGGGTGCGATTTTGTTTTTCACGACTTTTACTTTGACTCGATTGCCTATATCGGTGTTATCGCTAGATTTGATTGCTCCAATGCGGCGGATATCCATCCGGACAGAAGAATAAAATTTGAGGGCGCGGCCTCCTGTTGTGGTTTCAGGGTTGCCAAATATCACACCAATTTTCTCGCGGATTTGGTTGATGAAAATCGCGGCAGTGTTGCTTTTGGCTAAAGTGGAAGTAAGCTTACGCAATGCTTGTGACATCATACGAGCTTGCAGACCCATGAATGAATCGCCGATGTCTCCTTCTAATTCACTTTTGGGAACGAGAGCTGCAACTGAGTCGATAACGATGACGTCGACTGCATTCGAGCGGGCAAGCATTTCGGCAATGTTGAGTGCTTCTTCTCCTGAACTGGGTTGAGAGATCAAGAGCTCGTCGAGATTGACGCCTATTTTGGCTGAATAGGTGGGATCGAGTGCGTGTTCGGCATCGATGTAGGCGGCTATGCCTCCCGTCTTCTGTGCATTTGCTACGATGTGCTGGGCTAGGGTTGATTTTCCTGAAGATTCGGGGCCATAGATCTCGGTCACTCGCCCTCTTGGTACACCACCGACCCCAATGGCAATGTCCAGGGTGATGGAGCCAGTGGAGATGACCTTGATCTCACGAGATGCTTGATGTTTTCCCAGTGTCATCACAGCCCCTTGCCCGAATTGCTTTTCAATGTGAGATAGAGCTAGGTCGAGGGCTTTTTTCTTTGCTTCATTTGACATGACAAATTCCTTCTCTTTATATCCCCCATAGCTTGACGATTGTTTCTCTTCTAGTCAAGCATTGGAGTGATAACTCCAATCCTGAGCAAATTCATAGATCTAGCAGTCATCTTTTCGGTATTTTTTCTCTCAAAATATAAGGCTATAGGCACCCACGGGCTATTATCCTTATATTTTGAGAGAAAAACTCCTCGAAAATCTAACTACTTTCTCTATGAATTTTCTCCAGGATTGGCGTTAATGAAAAAATCTGCTTTACTGCCGACTATGGGAAAGGTCATTTTAGCTGGGGATATTGGGGGAACAAAAACGCATCTTGCTCTCTTCGAAAAGGGAGAAAAGCGCGAAATGCTGGTCGAGGCTAAATTTAAAAGCAGCGAACATGAGACTTTGCGCAGCATTGTGAAGGAATTTATCGCAAAAAATCCGGGGCATGATGTGGAAAGGGCTTGTTTTGGAATTGCGGGTCCGATCCAAGATCGCAAATGTAAAGCGACGAATTTGCCGTGGGTTGTCGATGCTGATCTCATAGAAAAGGAAGCAAAGATTGCTTTCGTCTCTCTCATCAATGATTTAGAAGCAAATGCTTTTGGGGTCAACTCCTTGGGGGATGATGAGTTTGCTGTTTTGAATGAAGGGAAAAAACAAAAAGGAAATGCTGCGCTTATTTCGGCTGGAACGGGCCTTGGAGAAGCAGGACTTTTTTGGGACGGAAAAAAACATTGTCCCTTTGCCTGTGAGGGAGGACATTGTACTTTTGCCCCAGAAGATGATCTGGAAGTGCAACTTTGGCAGTATCTTCGTAAAACTTATGACCATGTCTCTTTCGAAAGGGTCTTATCGGGACCTGGGCTTTATCATATCTATCGCTTTTTGATTGATGAAGGGATCGAAAAAGAGGAAGAATCCGTGAAAAAGGCAATGGAGACGACTGATCCTTCGAGAGTTATCTCTGAAATGGGAATGCAGGATGCTTCAGATTCCTGCGTGCGCGCACTAGAAATCTTTATTTCCATTTATGGAAGTGAAGCTGGGAATTTGGCCCTTAAAATGCTCGCTGTTGGAGGAGTTTATATCGGAGGGGGTATTGCTCCTAAAATATTGGACAAGCTCGCGCGCGGAAAATGGATGAAGCGCTTCATCCAAAAAGGGCGATTTGCTCCTCTTCTTGAAAACATTCCTGTTAAAGTGATCCTCAATGAAAATACAGCACTCTTAGGAGCGGCTTACTATGCCCAAGAAAACAGCGGAGCATGAGAGGCTTGATCAAAAAAGAGAAGAGACTCTTTTCCCGTGGTATCGCTGGGGTCCCTATGTCTCTGAGAGGAGTTGGGGAACCGTGCGAGAAGATTATAGCGCAGATGGAAACTCATGGAAGTTTTTTCCCTATGAAGATTCGCTTACAAAAGCGTATCGCTGGGGAGAGGATGGGATTGCCGGTTGGTGTGATCGCTACCAAATACTTGTTTTAGCTCCTGCGTTTTGGAATACCAAGGATCCTCATCTTAAAGAGCGTCTTTTTGGCTTGACAATGGATGAGGGCAACCATGGAGAGGATGTCAAAGAGTGCTATTATCATCTCGACGGCCTCCCCTCTCATGCCTATATGAAGTTCCTCTACAAATACCCTCAGGGAGAATATCCCTATCAAAGCTTACGCGAAAAAAATCAGAAAAGGAAAACGAGTGATCCCGAATATGAAATCATCGATACAGGGATTTTTGATGAAGGGCGCTATTTTGATATCTTCATTGAGCATGCTAAAGATCACATTGAAGGAGTCTGCATCAAAATAGAGGCTTTTAATCGGGGCCCCGATCCAGCTCCCCTCCATCTTCTAATGCAGATGTTTTTCCGCAATCAATGGTCATGGGGAGAAGAAAAGCTTTCTCGTCCAAAAATTACAAAAGGAGAAAAATGTCTGATTGCTGATGAAGCGGATATGCCCATGATGAAAAATCTTCCCATGGAATATCGCATTGGCAAGCGGTATCTCTATGGTTCAGAGGGGGCCGAAATTCTTTTCACAGAAAATGAAAGTCGTCTTGAGACAAAGGGATATTACAAGGACGCTTTTCATCGAAAAATTTGCAATGGCGAGGAGGTGACCAATCCTGAAAATGTGGGAAGTAAAGCCGCTTTACATTACAAAATCGATGCCGTTGCCCCAGGGTCTTCCATCAAACTTTTCTTTCGCTTGTCCAATCAGCCGATGGAAAATCCCTTGCTGGATGTGGAAGAAATCATCACTAAAAGAAAAAAAGAAACCGATGCATTTTATGAGACCATCCACCCGGAAAATGCGACAGATGATGAGAAAAAAGTCCAAAGGCAAGCATTAGCCGGACAGATTTGGACAAAACAGATTTATATTTTTGATGTGGGGAAATGGTTCAAAGGAGATGATCCCAAGCATCCACCTCCTGAAGAGCACAGCTCTATCCGGAATGAACATTGGAAGCATATCAATACCATGCGGATCATGCTCGTTCCGGATAAGTGGGAATATCCTTGGTTTGCTGCATGGGATCATGCTTTTCATTGTGTCGCCTATTCTTTAGTAGACCTGGAATTTGCAAAAAAACAACTCTGGCTGCTCCTCTTTGATCAGTTTCAACACCCCAACGGACAAATCCCCGCCTATGAATGGGACTTTTCCGATCTCAATCCCCCTGTTCATGCCTGGGCAGCTCTTCGTATCTATCGGATGGAAGAAAAAGAAAAGGGTGAAGGGGATCGAGATTTCCTCGAAAAGTGTTTTCACAAACTTCTTCTCAATTTCACCTGGTGGGTCAATAAAGTGGATCATTTGGGAAATAATGTTTTCGAAGGGGGTTTTTTAGGTCTCGACAATATCACCGTTCTCGACCGCTCTGAAAAACTCCCTGGGGGAACAGTCATTCAACAATCAGATGGGACGGGCTGGATGGCCATGTTTGCCCTCAATCTGATGCGCATTGCCCTCGAGCTGAGTAAAGACAATACTGTCTACGAAGGGCTGGCAACGAAATTTTTCCAACATTATGTTTACATTGCTCATGCGATGAAAAAGCGGGGCAATCGCGATTATGAGATGTGGAGTGATTCAGATGAATTTTTCTATGATGTCCTCACAAAACCGGATGGGAGCTTTACAAAATTTCGTGTTCGCTCTCTTGTGGGTCTCATTCCTCTTTTTGCTGTGGAAATTCTCCATGAAGATTTCATGGAAAAACATCCTGAATTCTACACCAACTTCCAATGGTTCATGAACAACCGCAAAGATCTTGTGGAAGCTTGCATCATTCCCACGATCAAAGATAAGAAGAAACACTATGTCTGCACATTAATGAATGCCAAACAGCTTCATAGCGTTCTCCGTTATGTTTGGGATCCAGATGAATTCCTTGGAAAATATGGACTTCGGAGCCTATCTCGTTTTCATGAGAAATCCCCCTTTGTTTTCGAAGGCAAACAAGTAGGCTACGAACCTGCTGAATCTCTTTCTCGAGTGAAAGGGGGCAACTCGAATTGGCGTGGTCCGATTTGGATGCCAACCACTTTCCTCCTCGTTGAATCCCTCTCTAAACTAACCGAAGCATTTGGAGAGGACATCACTGTTCAAGCAGGCAAAGAAAAACCAATAGAGATTGCCTGTATGGCAAGATCTTTTGCAGATCGAGCCATCCAGATCTTTACTCTCGATAAAGAAGGAAAACGACCTGTTTTTGGTCCACAATTTCCCTTCAATCAAGATCCCAATTGGCGTGACCACATCCTTTTTTACGAATACTACAATCCCGAAACGGGAAAAGGTCTTGGCGCCTCCCACCAAACCGGTTGGAGTGCTCTTGTAGCCAATTTCATCCAAGAATTTAGAAAGTAAATCTCAAAGTCAATGTCCAGCCTTCTGTATCGAGATTCCCTCTTCGTTGCTGGTAGACATTTTCTCCTCGATTTCCATTTGCTTCATCTCCTATGCGGATAACACGCCAGAGTTGATTTTGATGGAAAAAGAGATGTTGTTCCCAGCCAAGTTTTGCAGTGACACCATATTGGCAATCGCAAAATAAGGCGGACCATTGAATACCAAGAGCGAAATCAACAATGGCTCGAGAAGCGCGAAAATGGGCCCTAGAATCGAGTAGTTTTGTTTTGGTATGTGGAGAGATGGCTAACCGGTTATTCTCATCATGAAAGACATCAAAACGGCCATAGATGATATTTCCAGATAGATCACAATACAGCGCCCAGCCACATTCAAGATTCCAAACACCATTCAATCCACTTCGCAAACCGATTCCTTTGTATGTATTATCAAGATGCACTTCATTTGTGAAAGGATCTTGTGGAGGATTCATGCGAGGGCTCCAGCTACCCCCTTTATGTTCTAAATCATAATCTTGCTTGATCGAAACATAACGCAAGCCAACAAATGGTCGAAGAGAAAGCCGTTTGCTCACCCAATACGACCGACCGAGCTCGAAATCGACAAAATCAAGATCTAATTTCCAAATGACTTCGATATCCCGAGCAAAGTTGATTTCTCCCTGAGCAGGAGCAAAGGCCGACCAAAGAGTTATCAGGGTTTGATTGTCTTCCAGCTCTGCACTTACATGTGTGAAAGACGAAGGAGAAAAATGCGTCCAAATGAGATCGAGATCCCATCCATCGCAAGAAGTGTTGTAGCCCACAGCAAATTTGAAACCAAATTCCCATTTGGATTTCGGTGTTTCCAGATCATCATCAATCAGGTTATTGATTTCCTCTATATCAGGAGGCAAAGGATTGATCACAGGAATGGCAACTTGGTTGCGGATAGCAAATGCTAACCCATCTTGATGGGCATTCCAATAAAACCCAGAAGCAGTAAATGTCCATTCTCCATTACAAGTTTTTGGATTGACAGGAGCATTTGCGATAGTTTCATAGGAAAAGCAAAAAGAACTAGAGAATGTGAGGAGGGCAATGAAGAATCTTTGCAAAGGGGCTCTCCTTTTCCCTTATGATATCACATGGATGTTTTTGGACAAGAAAAAGGACCTAGTGCTCTGTCATGATTAAAATTTAGGACGCAAACTAAAATCAATTTACCCTAAAATCAAAGACTGACAGGGCACTAGGGAAGTATCTCCCTAAGTCCTGAGATAGCGGTTAGAACTGGAATTGCACCTTGAGAGTCCACCCTTGTGTATCGAGGGTGCCACGACGCTGGTAGTAGACATTCTCTCCTGTATCGTTGGGGAAATCATCAGGTAGATCTACATCATCCATATAGATGTCGTAGAAGTCGTAAAAAACTTCAGGTTGACCAATCATACGATTGACTCTCCACAATTGATTTTGATGGAAAAAGAGATGCTGTTCCCATCCGAGCTGAATGGTAAATCCATATTGGCAATCACAAAAGAGAGTAGCCCATTGGATCCCAAGACCAAGGTCAAGCATGGCACGTGATGCGCGGAAAGATTCTTCGGTTTCAAGAATTTTTATTTTGGTATGTGGTGAAGATGCTTCACGAATTTCTTCGTCGTGATCCAATGAAAATCTTCCATAGACAATTGAAGCTGCAAAATTGCCATAGAGACCCCATCCACATCCAAAGTTCCAAACGGTGTCAAACCCCGCTCTGAGCCCAACACCTTTGAAATCATTGTCAAGATCTACTTTATCGTTAAATGTAGCTTCACCAATATAGGTACCCAGCTTCATCAACATACCTGTTTCGAATATTGCTTCAGACCAACTTCCTCCCTTATGCTGGATTTCTAAGTTTTGCTCGATGCAAGCAATGCGAAGGCCAACAAATGGACGGAAGGAAAGATATTTGCTTGTCCAGTACTCGCGCCCCAACTCGATATCAATGAGATTGAGTTGGATTTTCCAATGAGTTTCAATATCTGTTGCAAACGTTGTCAATCCTTGTGGAGCTGCATAAGCCGACCAAAGAGGAATGAGAGTGTGGTTGTCATCTTTTTCTGCTTCAATATGATCATTTGCTTTCCCACGATACCAAGTCCAGACAACTCCAAAATCCCATCCATCACAAGTTGTGTTAAATCCCAGATCAACTTTGAAGCCCCAATCCCATTTGAAATTAGGAGTTTTGTATTCAGAGTCGATGAGATTGTTCAACGGTTGATAAAGTGGTATTATTGGCATAGGACCAGGAACAGGATCAGTAGTACCAACAGGACCAAAAGAAGAAACTGCTGAATTATTCACATGGTTGTCAATGGCATATTCCATGCCATCCTGATGGGCATTCCAGTAAAAACCAGTGGCACTGATGACCCAATCCCCGTTACACGTATAAGGACGGACAGGGGCATTGACGCCATAGTTTTCAGGCCCAAGGCAGTAGGTTCTGCAGCAATCATCTGGATAGCAGGTTGCTGGAGGCTCAGGGGCACAATTGTCCTGTCCTCTAGCAGCAACGGCTACGTTTGCTGCGCTCAAGATTGATAAAGCAAGTAAGGATTTCTGCATGAAGATATCTCCAAGTAAATGTATCTTTATTACTTTCTATAAAAGAATAATATGTTTTTGCCAAGAAAAAAGGACCCGGCATTCGCCGGATCCAACTGAGAATAACGATTAAGGATTAGATTAGAACTCGAACTGCACCTTGAGTGTCCATCCTTGCGTGTCGAGAGTCCCATGACGTTGGAAGAAAACGTTTTCTCCAAAAGGGTTGATGGGCTGAATAAAAGGGAATTCTCCGATACGTTTAACTCTCCATAATTGGTTTTGATGGAAAAATAGATGTTGTTCAAAGCCGAGCTGAACGGTAAATCCATATTGGCAATCACAAAAGAGAGCGGCCCATTGGATTCCAAGAGTAAAATCTAGCATAGCACGTGATGCGCGGAATGATTCTTCCGTTTCAAGTATTTTGATTTTATCATGTGGAGAAAATGCATCACGATCTTCTTCATCGTGATCTAATGAAAATCTTCCATAAACAATCGAAGCTGCGAAATTGCCATAAAGACCCCATCCACATCCAAAGTTCCAAACAGTGTCAAATCCTGCACGGAGCCCAACACCTTTGAAATCATTTTCAAGATCCACTTTATTATTAAATGCTGAAGTTTCAAAAAAAACCTGAGTCCAATTTCCTCCCTTATGATGAATTTCATAGTTTTGCTCGATGGAAGCAATGCGAAGTCCTACAAAGGGACGGAATGAGAGATACTTGCTTGTCCAACATTCCCGTCCCAACTCAATATCTATAAGATTGAGTTGCAACTTCCAATGTGTTTCGATATCTGTTGCATAAGGGATAAATCCTACCAAAGGTGCACGAGCTGACCAAAGAGGCAGTAGAGTGTGGTTATCATCAATTTCTGCTTCAATATGATCATTCGCTTTGCCGCGATACCAAGTCCAGACAACTCCAAAATCCCATCCATCACAAGTAGTGTTGTATCCCAGGCCAACTTTGAAGCCCCAATCCCATTTGAAATCAGGAGTTTTGTATTCTGCATCGATGAGATTGTTTAACTCAAGTAGTTCATTTAAAGCATTTATATCCTTTACAATTACATGTTTTACATGATTGTCAATGGCATATTCCATGCCATCTTGGTGGGCACTCCAGTAAAAGCCAGAGGCGCTGATGACCCAATCCCCATCACAAGTAATCGGACGGACAGGGGCATTGACACCATAATTCTCAGGTCCGAGACAATAGCAATGATTGCAATTCTCAGGATAACAGGTTGCGGGAGGTTCAGGAGCACAATTGTCTTGTCCTCTAGCAGCAATGGCTACATTGGCTGCGCCAAAGATTGATAAAACAAGTAAGGATTTCTGCATGGGGTTATCTCCAAGTAAATATATTTCTAGTACTTTCTATAAAACAAATAATTTTTTTTTGCAAAGAAAAAAGGACCCGACATTTGCCGGATCCAATTGAGAATAACGATTAAGGGCCCGTAAAGAAATAACCTGACAATCCTCGAGGGAAAAATCGATTCATCTCCCGATGATTTTCCCTTGTAGATATTGCAGGAATATAAAAATCCTCAAGAGCTGAACCGTTTTCCTGCTCGAGGATTGTCAGGTTATTTCTTTACGGGCCCTAAGGATTAGATTAGAACTCGAACTGCACTCTGAGAGTCCATCCTTGTGTGTCGAGTGTACCACGACGCTGGAAAAAGACATTCTCTCCCGTATTATTGGGAACTACACTTTCATCATCACCGATGCGATTGACTCTCCACAATTGGTTTTGATGGAAAAAGAGGTGTTGTTCCCAGCCAAGCTGAACAGTAAATCCATATTGGCAATCACAAAAGAGAGAGGCCCATTGGATCCCAAGAGCAAGATCGAGCATAGCACGTGATGCGTGGAAGGATTCTTCTGTTTCAAGGATTTTGATTTTATTGTGCGGAGAAGATGCCTTACGGATCTGTTCATCGTGATCTAATGTAAATCTTCCATAGACAATCGAAGCGGCAAGATTCCCAAAAAGACCCCATCCACATCCAAAGTTCCAAACAGTATCAAATCCCGTTCTTAATCCAACGCCTTTAAAATCATTATCGAGATCAACTTCATCGTTGAAAGCAGGATCTTCGGTAAATGCTGCGGACCAACTTCCTCCCTTATGCTGGATTTCAAAGTTTTGCTCGATACAAGCAATGCGAATACCTACAAAAGGACGGAAAGAGAGATATTTGCTTGTCCAATACTCTCGCCCCAATTCAATATCAACGAGATTGAGTTGCAACTTCCAATGGGTTTCAATATCAGTTGCATAGGTGATGGATCCAACTGAAGATGAGTAGGCTGACCAAAGAGGGATGAGAGTGTGATTATCATCGATTTCTGCTTCAATATGATCATTGGCTTTGCCACGATACCAAGTCCAGACAACTCCAAAATCCCATCCATCACAAGTCGTGTTGTATCCCAGGCCAACTTTGAACCCCCAATCCCATTTGAAATCAGGGGTTTTGTATTCTGCATCGATGAGATTGTTCAAATCGAGAATACCCCCTCCTTGAAAAGCTGGATTTTTCAAACGATTATCTATAGCATATTCCATGCCATCCTGATGGGCGTTCCAATAAAACCCAGCGGCGCTGATGACCCAATCTCCATTACAAGTAACGGGACGGACAGGGGCATTAACACCATAATTCTCAGGTCCGAGGCAATAACAATGATTGCAGTTCTCGGGATAGCAAGTTGCGGGAGGCTCAGGGGCACAATTGTCTCCGCCTCTAGCAGCAATGGCTATATTGGCAGCGCCAAGGATTGATAAAGCAAATAAGGATTTCTGCATAGGGATATCTCCAAGTAAATGTATCTCTAGTACTTGGTATAAAATAGAAATTATTTCTTGGAAAGAAAAAAGGATCCGACATTTGCCGGATCCAATTGAGAATAACGATTAAGGATTAGATTAGAACTGGAATTGGACCTTAAGTGTCCATCCCCCCGTGTCGAGTGTACCACGACGCTGGAAGAAGACATTCTCTCCCGTATCATTAGGAAGTACATTTTCAACGTCACCGATACGGTTGACTCTCCATAATTGATTTTGATGGAAGAAAAGGTGTTGTTCAAAGCCGAGCTGAACGGTAAATCCATATTGACAATCGCAAAAGAGAGAAGCCCATTGGATACCAAGAGCAAGATCGAACATAGCACGTGATGCGTGGAATGATTCTTCTGTTTCGAGGATTTTAATTTTTTCGTGCGGAGAAGATGCCTTACGATTATATTCGTCATGATCTAAAGAAAATCTTCCGTAAACAATAGAAGCAGCTAAGTTTCCATAAAGGCCCCATCCACATCCAAAGTTCCAAACAGTGTCAAATCCAGTGCGAATCCCAACCCCTTTAAAGTCATTGTCGAGATCGACTTCATTGTTGAAAGCAGGAGCATCCAATATTGCCGACCAACTTCCACCTTTATGTTGAATTTCAAAGTTTTGTTCGAGATACGCAATACGAAGTCCAATAAAGGGACGGAAAGAGAGATATTTGCTTGTCCAATACTGGCGGCCCAATTCGATATCTACAAGATTGAGTTGGAATTTCCAATGTGTTTCGATATCCGTTGCATATACAATGGATCCAGATGAAGGTGAAAAGACTGACCAAAGTGGAAGAAGTGTGTGGTTATCATCAAATTCTGCTTCAATATGATCATTAGCCTTGCCGCGATACCATGTCCAAACAACTCCAAAGTCCCATCCATCACAAGTGGAGTTATATCCTAAGTCAATTTTAAAACCAAAGTCCCATTTGAAATCAGGAGTTTCATATTCTCCATCGATAAGATTGTTCAGGTGTTGGATGACAGAGTCTGAATCAAGAATATCATCAGGTATCTCCTCCATGTCGTCAATTATTATTACTTTAAAAGCACTCAAAGAATCGATTTCTTGATTTGGATTCTTCACGTGATTATCAATAGCATATTCCATGCCATCCTGGTGGGCATTCCAGTAAAATCCTGCAGTGCTGATAACCCAATCCCCATTACATGTGATAGGGCGGACAGGGGCGTTGACCCCATAGTTCTCAGGTCCGAGGCAATAGCAATGATTGCAGTCTTCAGGATAGCAAGTTGCTGGAGGCTCAGGAGCACAATTGTCAGAGCCTCTTGCAGCAACGGCTACGTTTGCTGCGCTCATGATTGATAAAGCAAGTAAGGATTTCTGCATGGGGATATCTCCAAGTAAATGTGTCTCTAGTACTTGCTATAAAATAAAAATTGTTTTTCGAAAAGAAAAAATGGATCCAGCCTTTGCCGGATCCATTTAGAATAACGATTAAGGATTTGATTAGAACTGGAATTGCACCTTGAGTGTCCATCCTTGTGTATCGAGAGTACCACGACGTTGGAAGAAGACGTTTTCTCCATTGTTGTTAGGCAACCCAGTGCTATTGGTATCTCCAATACGGTTGATTCTCCACAATTGGTTTTGATGGAAGAAGAGGTGATGCTCCCACCCAAGCTGAACAGTAAATCCATATTGGCAATCACAAAAAAGAGAAGCCCATTGGATACCAAGACCAAGATCAAGCATAGCTCGTGATGCATGGAATGATTCTTCAGTTTCGAGTATTTTGATTTTATCATGTGGCGAAGATGCCCTACGAATTTCTTCGTCGTGATCTAAGGAGAATCGTCCATAGACAATCGCAGCTGCAAGATTCCCGTAGAGTCCCCAGCCACATCCAAAGTTCCACACTGTATCAAATCCTGTTCGCAGTCCAACTCCTTTAAAGTCATTATCGAGATCTACTTCATTATTAAAGGCATCTTGCAATTGAGAAGTGTCGGTATCTTCCGAAAAGCTTCCCCCTTTATGTTGGATTTCAAAGCTTTGCTCGATAAAAGCAATGCGAAGACCTACAAAAGGTCGGAAAGAGAGATATTTGCTTGTCCAGTATTCTCGTCCTAATTCAAAATCAATGAGATTGAGTTGCAGCTTCCAATGCGTTTCAATGTCTGTGGCATAAAGTACAGAACCTGCTGTAGGTGAAAATGCAGACCATAGAGGAAGAAGAGTATGATTGTCATCAAATTCTGCTTCAATATGATCGTTGGCTTTTCCACGATACCAAGTCCAGGTAACTCCAAAGTCCCAACCATCACAGGTGGTGTTGTATCCAAGATCGACTTTGAAACCAAAGTCCCATTTAAAGTTGGGGGTTTCATATTCTGCATTGATTAAATTATTGAGCTGTTCAATATCTGCAAGCGGAGCCTGATTGCCACTCCCCTTTGGATTTATTATATGATTGTCAATGGCATATTCCATTCCATCTTGGTGGGCATTCCAGTAAAAACCGGCGGCGCTGATGACCCAATCTCCATTACACGTAATAGGACGGACAGGGGCGTTGACCCCATAATTCTCTGGTCCGAGGCAATAGCAATGATTGCAGTTCTCGGGATAGCAGGTTGCTGGAGGCTCAGGAGCACAATTGTCAGAGCCTCTAGCAGCAACGGCTATGTTGGCTGCGCCAAGGATTGATAAAGCAAGTAAGGATTTCTGCATATGGATATCTCCAAAGTAAAGGTGTCTTTTTTCCTTGATATGAAACAAATTTTTTTTATTGCAAAGAAAAAAATGGATCCGACATTGCCGGATCCATTTGGATTGCATGGAGAATATTTTTGGTTAGAAGCTAAACTTGAGAGTTAACGTCACACCTTGTGTATCGAGATCCCCACGACGTTGGTGGTAGACATTTTCTCCTTGGTTATTTGGGAGTCTTTCTGCGTTAGGCTCCATTCCTTCAGGTGTATTTGAAGCATCGCCAATGCGGACAATTCTCCATAATTGGTTTTGATTAAAGAAGAGGTGGTGTTCCCAACCCAGTGCGAACATGAAACCATATTGGCAATTACAGAACATAGTGGACCATTGCACGCCAAGTGCAAGATCCAACATGGCGCGAGAAGCTCGGAAGGAGTCTTTGTACTCTGCAATCTTAATCTTATCATGTGGATTTGATGCTCTGCGGTTTTCTTCATCATAATCAATGTCGAATTTGCCATAAACAATCGAAGCAGCGAGGTTTCCATAGAGGGCCCATCCACATCCAAAATTCCATATAGAATCCAATCCAGCACGGAGTCCTACACCTTTATAGTCATTGTCCATATCGACTTCGTTGTTGTAGGCCCCTTGGATAGGTTCCACTGCTCTTGCTGACCAACTTCCTCCTTTGTGTTGGATTTCAAAGTCTTGCTCTAGATACGCGATACGAAGTCCTACGAAGGGACGGATAGCAAGATATTTACTGGTCCAGAAATTGCGTCCCAGTTCAATGTCGATGAGATTGAGCTGGAGTTTCCAATGAGTTTCGATATCTGTTGCATAAAGAATCGATCCTTGCGCTGGAGCAAAAGCTGACCAAAGAGGAAGCAAAGTGTGATTGTCATCAATTTCCGCTTCGATGTGGTCATTCGCTTTTCCGCGATACCATGTCCAGAGAACACTGATATCCCAGCTATCACAAGTGGTGCAATAACCAAGGCCAAATTTAAAACCAAAGTCCCAATCGAAGTCGGGGGTTTCATATTCGGAATCGATGAGATTATTTAGAGCAAGAATAGCATCATCAAAGTCATCGAACGGAATGCCTACATCTGCCACATCAGGATTTTTGACATGGTTGTCAATAGCATATTCCATCCCATCTTGATGGGTATTCCAGTAAAAACCTGCAGCGGTGATGGTGAAATCACCATTGCAAGTTAAAGGGCAAACAGGGGCATTGACGCCGTAGTTTTCAGGCCCAAGACAGTAGGTTCTGCAGCAATCATCTGGATAGCAAGTTGTGGGAGGCTCAGGAGCACAATTGTCAGAGCCTCTAGCAGCGACGGCTATGTTGGCTGCGCCAAGGATTGATAAAGCAAGTAAGGATTTCTGCATGGGGATATCTCCAAGTAAAAGTATCTTTATCACTTGATATAAAATAAAAATTTATTCTTGCAAAGAAAAAAATGGATCCGACATTTGCCGGATCCATTTAGAATGCATGGAGAATTTAGATTTTTTCTACTTCGGTTAGAAGCTAAACTTTAGAGTGAGCGTCACACCTTGTGTATCGAGGTCCCCACGACGTTGGTGGTAGACGTTTTCTCCTTGATTGTTTGGGAGGCCTTTCTCACCATTCTGAGTCAAACCTTCTTCAGGTGTATTTGAAGCATCACCAATCCTTACGATTCTCCATAATTGGTTTTGATCAAAGAAGAGGTGGTGTTCCCAACCCAGTGCGAACATGAAACCATATTGGCAATCACAGAACATAGTGGACCACTGCACGCCAAGTGCAAGATCCAACATGGCGCGAGAAGCGCGGAAGTTGTCTTTGTATTCTGCGATCTTAATCTTATCATGCGGATTTGATGCTCTTCGGTTTTCTTCATCATAATCGACATCGAATTTTCCGTAGATGATCGAAGCAGCGAGGTTTCCATAGAGGGCCCATCCACATCCAAAATTCCATGTGGAATCCAATCCAGCACGGAGTCCTACGCCTTTATAGTCGTTGTCCATGTCGACTTCATTATTGAAGGCATCTTGGGCAGGGTTCTTAGTTCTTGCTGACCAACTTCCACCTTTATGTTGGATTTCAAAGGCTTGCTTGAGGGAAGCAAATCGAAGACCTACAAAGGGACGGATAGCAAGATATTTACTGGTCCAGAAATTGCGTCCCAGTTCAATGTCGATGAGGTTGAGCTCTAGTTTCCAATGGGTTTCGATATCTGTTGCATAAAGAATCGATCCTTGTGCAGGAGCAAAAGCTGACCAGAGAGGAAGCAAGGTATGATTATCATCAATTTCTGCTTCGATATGGTCATTGGCTTTACCGCGATACCAGGTCCAGAGAACGCTGATGTCCCAGCTATCGCAGGTTGTGCAATATCCAACACCAAATTTAAAACCAAAGTCCCAGTCGAAATCGGGAGTTTCATATTCGGAATCGATGAGGTTATTTAGGGCAAGAATGCCATCATCGAAGTCACCGAACGGAATTCCTACATCTGCAACATTGGGATTTTTGACGTGGTTGTCAATGGCATATTCCATCCCATCTTGGTGGGTGTTCCAGTAAAAGCCTGCAGCAGTGATGGTGAAATCACCATTGCAAGTCAAAGGGCAAACAGGGGCATTGACGCCGTAGTTTTCAGGCCCAAGGCAATAAGTTCTGCAGCAATCATCTGGATAGCAGGTAGCTGGAGGCTCAGGGGCACATCCATCTCTACCAGTATCGCGCGCTGCGGTTAAGTTGGTCATCCCTAAGACCGACAGCGCAGCCAAAGAGATTAGATATTTCTTTTCCATATAGGTATTCTCCATTGCATCACAGCTTAAGAAGCTGTTTTTTTCTTCTGTAACCCCTGTGTAAATAAAAATCTTTTTTTATACAAGAAAAAAAAGCCGAGAAAATTTTTCTCGGCTTTGTGCGACTGGTATGTCGTTAAACTAGAAGGTGAAAGTCCTTTATGGGCTCTGGTAAGGAGAACCGTTAGAGAAGGCAAGGGTGTCCACCGCGAGGTGGAATCTGAAGAAAGCCGTATACAAAATACTGACCTGACGAACAGGAAGTGCATAAGAGGCAGGGGTCCTCGGATAAGGACGCAAAGCGGTCTAAAGTCCAATACTTACTCGGAAGGGCCAATGTAGATGCAACAGGTTAGTATGAAAGTTTAACGAATTACCCAGTGAGAGCTGTACTCACGTCTGATTATTACCCGACAAAAAGGGAAACGCCAGGCTAGTGGTGCCCCGGAGGGGAGACGCGAACGGTACAGCAGTCAGCAGACGACATAGTAGGCATCGAAAGAAGCCGAAGGTCCGAACATGAAAACGAAGGAAAGACCAAACTCCTATGCCAACAAAGAACCACAGAAAAGAGGGAAAACCCGAAGCTAAAATGAAAGGACCGAGGGAGAGCCTCCAGCCCCTGTCAAATAGCGTGGAGGTTGACAAGGCAGAGAGGAACCCATCTTTCCTACCTAGCAATCAAGACGAAGCCTACATCCCCAGGATAGAAAGCCTCGTTAGCGACTCCAACATGCAGGTAGCTACCATGCTTGTAAAACGCAACAAAGGAGCACCTGGAATCGACGGCATAACCGTCCAAGAGATCGAAAAAGTCATGAAAACAAAATGGCCTAACCCAAGTTCACCCATAATTAGTTGCTTGGTTTTTTCGTAAGCCATTATTAATCAATTGGATGAGTTGTTTTGTTTTTTTAGGCCATTTCTTAACCCACAGACTTTAAGATAGTTATGATTTTACAGTCGTTGTAGTGTCTAAAATTTAAATTAAAATAAGATTTATATACTTATTAAATCGTCGATGATGTATCATCGACGACATGTTTATTCGAAAAACTCGTATCCTCAATCGGAGGACCCATAAGTCATATTTTAATTTTCAACTTGTAGAATCTTTTCGAACGGAACGGGGACCGAGGCAACGCATTCTTCTAAATCTGGGCGCAGATTTAGATTTGGACAAACAAGAATGCAAAATCCTTGCAAATCGCATAGAAGAACTGACGCAAGGTATCAACTCACTAATATTATATCCGGAAAAAATTGAGCGATTAGCCGAACGGTATGCCTTTCAGCTAATTCACCATCTCTCTAAACAAGTTCCTTCTAACAATGAACCCACCGCAGAGCCTGACTATCAGCTCATCGATATGCAGACGGTGGAGCAGCAAGAACCAAGAACGATTGGAGCAGAACATTTGCTTTTGCATCTTTCTTCACAACTTGGGCTTCGGGAAAAGTTGCAAGAGCTGGGTTTCTCTGAAAAAGAAGTAGCGCTCAGCTTAGGGACAATTATAGGTAGAGCCATTTTTCCTGCGAGTGAACGAGCAACTCATGAGTGGTTAATCCATAGAAGTGGTCTGGGAGAGTTAATCAATTTTGACTTTCATACGACATCGCTTAACCATCTCTATAAAGTCTCGGATCGCCTCTTAAGGCACAAAGACATCCTTGAAAGACATCTTGCAGACACTCAGCAAACGGTCCATGGTTATCAAAGCACGATGGTGCTTTACGATATAACGAATACTTATATGGAAGGCCAAGCCAAAAACAATCCTAAAGCAAGGCGTGGGTTTTCAAAGGAGAAGCGTTTTGATTGCCCTCTCGTTACATTAGGTCTTGTCATCAATGAGTATGGTTTTGCTACCCGATCTTCGTTTTTTCCGGGGAATATTTCTGAGCCAAAAACTTTGGAAAAAGCAATCATGACTTTGCATAGTTCTACTGATTTATTTAAACCGGTGGTGGTGATGGATGCCGGCATTGCAACAGAGGATAACTTGAAATGGCTGCGAGATCATAATTTTTCATATATTGTCTCCACAAGAAAAAAGGCTCCATTGATGGAGCTCGAAGGCTCTTTGGTTGCTGTAGGGGACCCGGAGAAAACCAGAGTTAAAGCAGCCCTTATTAAAAGCGATGATTCGGAAGAAAAATGGCTCTACTGTGAGTCTGAGGCCAAAGAAGCGGTTGCTGCTCAGATAAAGGCGGCCTTTTGCAAGCGTTTTGAAGTGGATCTGCAAAAATTGAGCCATGGTCTTACTATGCCAAGATGCAGAAAGCAATATGAAAAAATTCTGGAGAGAATAGGCAGATTAAAAGAGAAGCATAGCCGAATCTCCGGCTGCTACGAGATTACGGTGACACCATCAGACGATGGTCGGATCGCCATATCGCTTCAATGGGCGCTCAAGCCGGAGAGACTAGAGAACAAACTGAATGGGCAATATTTTTTGAGAACCAATTTACTTGAGTCTTCTGCCGAGGTGCTATGGAGTCTGTATAATTCTATCAGAACAGTAGAGGATGCTTTCCGTTTTATGAAATCGTCCCTAGGCCTGCGCCCTATTTATCATCAAAAGGAGCATCGTGTTGATGGGCACTTATGGATTACGATTCTGGCTTATCACCTTATTCGATCCTGCCTATATCAGTTGAATCAGCAAGGACTCTATTACCATTGGCCTACCATTCGCAACCGAATGGCGAATCGCATGAGGGTTACCATGTGTGCTAAAACGCAAGGAGGGCAAACCATTTATCATCGCAGTACAACAAAAGCTGAGGCATTGCAACGAGAAATTTATCAAGCTCTTGGAATGAACACTCAAATCTTGAGGGCAAAAAAAGTTCAGGCTTGATTTTCAACCTGTAGTGTTAAATGTGTTAAACTTCGACACGGTTTCCATAGAGCAAGTCGGTGAACTTGGG
>QIGB01000075.1 GCA_003228815.1 Chlamydiota bacterium
CATAACTCCCTCAGATTTTCATGGAGAATGGAACTATACCATCAGCCCTAACAACACATGAATTTAAACTTTATTTTGTCTAGCCTCCTAAAGGTAACATTGCCATTTTTTATCTCCTTTGGTTGAGTTTGGATGACTAATTCCTAAGAATTAAATCATACTGCAATAAAACATGTCCATAGGATTTTTTTTTAATTTGGAAAAAATTTTTTAAAACCGTTTTCTTCTTTTTTAATTATCCGAGGAATGAGTGTTAGAGCAGCATCTCAAAGAGTGTTCACAAACTCATTTCATTGCTCATGAGAGCAACCTTTTTCCCTATGAGAAGCTTTTCAAGCGAACGCAAACTCAATTTGAGTTTGCTCCGCACCCGGCTTCATGGTTTTTCAGCCAATTTCACCTCGATTCCAGCTCAAATGTCCGCAGGACATTTGAGCTTCATTAAGATGAGGAGCGAATCGAGCCAAAGCATCCTCCTAGGAAAAAATCTTAGCTATCAGCATCCAAAATAGATTTTTGTCTTATTGGTTTTTGGAGGTAGAATGGACTCCCTCCAAACCTTGTCCGATCAAAGTAGTCGCCATTCATCACCCAAATCAAAGATTATGGGTGGAGTCTTCTGGCGTCCCTTTGATAAAAGCAGTTTGTGAACACACTCTAAGGATAAGAGGGATAGTTGGGATCGGGTTGCCAGAGTTGGTCATACCCAGGGCGGGTTTATTCGCGGAAGCATTTGCTCACGACTTTACCATCCTCAATAGTCAGAAAATAATGGTTTCCATACATGAGTTCGTTGTTCATCGAAACCCTTTCAATATATTCATATGCGTAGTTGTCCTTGCCAAGGTCGCGAACGGCATAAGGCTCCCCATATCGATTTACAACTTGAGGAGTAGGGGAGTACGAAGCCCCTTCCAAATCATTCCCCCTCTTCAGGGCGGGATTCACTTTTTTTGACACATTTACTTATCTCGATATATATACCCCTGAAAAATAAACACTTAGAAAAACCTAAAACAAACCTAGAAACTCTTGACTTCTGAGTGTTTCTAGGTTATTTTCTAGGTAGAAATAAATATCAGGGATTGTCATGATCGAAGATTTGATAAGTAGAAATGAGGGGAAAACTCTTGAATTCAAAGAGAATACGCAACCATTAGAGAAGATCATCCAAACTATTATAGCCTTTGCAAATACTGCTGGAGGAGTGATTGTTATTGGAGTCAAAGATCTCAAGAAAGAAGTTATTGGGATTCAAAATGTTTTAAGAGAGGAAGGGCGATTAGCAAATGCCATAGCCGACTCCATTGAACCTCTTTTAACTCCTAACATTCAGTTAACTTCATGGAGACGCCGTGATTTAATAGTCATTCAAGTCCCTTATTCAATCGGTCCTTACTACCTAAAATCGAAAGGCAAAGAAGTCGGAACCTTTATTCGATTTGGATCGACCAATCGTTTAGCTGATAATGCAACTATCGAAGCAATCTCCCGATCAAAATATCATCTTTTTTATGATGAGTTGCCTTGCCATCAGGCTTTGAAAGAAGACATCGATTATGAACTTGGGAAAGAGTTATTTTCTAAAGTTTCCAAAAAATTCACTCCTCAAAATGCAAAATCAATAGAATTACTCGTCTCTTATCAAGGTCATGAAGTTCCATCAGTTGGGGGAATGTTATTATTCGGAAAATCAGAGAAACGAAATGAAATATTTCCAAATGCAATGATCCGTTGTGCTAGATTCAAAGGAAAATCAAAAGTGAATTTTATCGATCAGCTTGATGTTTACGAATCTCTTCCTCTAGCAGTTGAGATAGTTCTCGGTTTTGTCAGAAAACATTCGATGGTGGGATATGAAATAGAATCTGTACGAAGAAAGGAGGTCTTCGAATATCCACCTCAAGTTGTCAGAGAAGCTGTGATTAATGCTCTTGTTCACGCTGACTACTCTGTTAAAGGGTCTAATATTCAAATTGCCATATTCGATGATCGTATCGAAATCACAAATCCTGGAGCACTACCCTTTGGATTAAGTTTGGAAACAGCTATTTCTGGCTTTTCACAGCTAAGAAATAAAGTCATTGGACGAGTATTTCGAGAACTTAATTTAATTGAACATTGGGGCACTGGCTTAGGTAGAATGATCGAAATTTGCCAAGATCAAGGGATTTCAGAACCTCTATTTGAAGAGATAGATAATTATTTCAAAGTGACATTGTTTCATGGTGCTAAATCTGCTCAAATTTCTGAAAAATGGGAAGAGCAAATCGTAAAGTACTTGAATGAAGAAAAAGAAATCACTCCAAAACAAGCCCAACAAATCTGGAACGTAACTTCAAGAACAACAACCACAAGATTAAAGAAAATGAGTGAAAAAGGGTTAATCGTTGAAGTGAGTACAGGACCTTATGATCCTTATAAAACATTTGTGAAACCCAGAAAACAACCTAGAAACATCTAGAAGTTCAAAATTTCCAGGTTTAAACAGAGGTTGAACTGGAATGTATTTTAGAACTACAGCTAAGGGATTGTGACAGAATAAAATAAAAGATTAGGTGGCTTCAGAGCCGTCCAGATTTGAACGATCTTGACGAAGGTCATATTGTCTCAATATGGCCTAGGAAAGATCGCTCAAAGATTGGGGGCTATGATGGCTGCAAAATCTTTTAGTTTATTTTGTCACAAACCCTAAGGATAAGAGGGATAGTTGGGATCGGGTTGCCAGAGTTGGTCGTACCCAGGGCGGGTTTGTTCACGAAAGCGTTTGCTCACAACTTTACCACCCTCAATTGTCAGAAAATAGTGATTTTCATACATGAGTTCGTTGTTCATCGAAACTCTTTCAATATATTCATATTCGTAGTTGTCCTTGCCAAAATCATGAACGGCATAAGGCTCGCCATATCGATTCACAACTTGAGGAGCCGGGGTGCCCAACATAATAGAATTGTAGTCGAGACGGCTGAAAGAGCAGAGAAGGAGAAAGAGCGGAAGGAATTTTTTCATGTGCTAACTTTTTCCCAGATTTTTCCTTGAATGATGGTTCGATATTGATCGGGGGTGGCATATTCTGCGCGAACGAGATAGGTTCCGTCCGGCTGCCTTTCATAGAATTCAAAACCTTCAAAACCCAGTTCACTGTGGCGAAATTCCCAAGCAATCAAGTTTTCTTTAATGATTCCTTTTCCGATGATTGTCCCCAAAGCGGCATTTTCGAGTTCGAGATTGAAATGGCTAGAAGTGAGATCTGTGATCAAAAACTGGTTGTGCATGATTTCGTTCATCCCTTTGATCTGCACTTCTTGGGAAGCGGGTATTTTGCCTCCTTGATCGAGTGCGCCCAAATTCCAACGGGTAAAGAAATCGAGCTCTTCTTCAACCATGGAGAGTTTGATCTTGCCCTCACCGAGCCATTTCTTGGGAGAAAAGAGAAAAGAATGGTCTTTTTTCAAAATGTAAACCTTCTGCTGTAGATGCTTTGTAAGATCCCGAGAGCGCTCATATTGGCTAAAATAGAGGAACCCCCATAAGAGATCATCACCAAGGGGACTCCCGTGATGGGCATAAACCCACACATCATCCCCAAATTCACTACTATATGCATGGCCAAGTAGATCGCAATACCCGCCGATAGGAGCCGGCCGAAGCGATCTTTGGCCACAACTGTCACCTGAAAGCTAACATAGACGAGTCCGAAAAAAATTCCGAGCAAGAAAATGGATCCAAGGAGTCCAAATTCTTCGGCGAAGGCCGGAAACACCGAATCGGTATGGGAAGCTGGAAGCCATTGTCGCTTTGTATAAGTGCTTTTCTGCCAACCCATGCCAGTCACGCTACCCAGGGCAATTGCCGTCTGTGCCGCTTGTTGGTGGTAGGTATCAGGGTTAAAACGCTCATATTGATAATCTTTGAGGACTTTGGTCGCTATGGGTCGCATTTCTTCATGGTTGACAATGCCAAGAAAAAAAAGACTGATACAAGCAAATCCAATCAATCCAAGAGTTGCCATCGCCACAACCACTCTGCGCTTAATCCCCCCTAAATAAAAAATGACAAGAGCTATCGGAAAGAGAACGAGTGCCGTACCAAGATCTGGTTGTTTGAGAATGAGGAAAAAAGGGATCCCAATGACGGCTAAAGCCTGGAAAGCTGCAGCCCAAGTACGAGCATGTGAGCCTTTGCGTTCCAAAAACCAGCTAAGGGCGAGGACTACGATCAGTTTGGCATATTCTGAGGGTTGAAAGGTAAAGCCGCCAATCCGATACCACCGGTGGACGTTTTGAATAGATGGAGCAATAAAAAGACCGAGGAGGAGGAGGATCATCCCGACATAAAGAATCCAAGTCCATTCGCGCAAGCGGTTGTAGTCCATGCTACTGAGAAGAAAAAAAAGTCCCCATCCAATCATGAAAAATTGGATTTGTTTTATCACCTGAGAGGTAAAAAATTGCTCGGGACCAAAATCACCCACTTCTGATGTTGTCGTCGAGATCACAAGTAGGCTGATGATCATGAGCGAAAAAAGGAGAAAAATCAGGCGAAGATCTATGCGCTTTAGGGTTTGCAAACTCCACATACGCGCAGTATACTCATTCAATGAAAGTTATGGAAGTCCACAGGATTCATTTTACTGAAATCGATTCAACAAATGCTTGGGCCAAAGAACATGCAGCTGAGTTCGATCCCAAAAAATTGACTTGTATCACCGCAGATGTGCAGACGGCGGGCCGAGGGCTCTATGCAAATCGCCGATGGGTATCGAAAAAAGGCAATTTGCATATGAGTCTATTCCTAGCAAGCCCCCCAGATCCGAACTTGTCTCAAATCCTTCCCTTTGCCGCTGTACAAGTGATCCAAAAAGAAAATCTCTTTGTGCAAATCAAATGGCCAAACGATGTATTGGTGGAGGGGAAAAAAATCTGCGGTGTTTTGGTTGAAAACACGCCCCATGGAGTTGTTTTGGGATTGGGAATGAACGTGAACACCAAAATAGAAACCGATCAACCCACCACATCGCTCAAAGAGCTTACGAAAAAAGAGTGGGATCTAGAGAACCTTGCTCTCGCTATTTCTGAGAAGTTTTTGGAAAATTGGCAGAAGGGATTCCTTGCATTGAAAGAGGAGTTTGAGAAGCTATTGGCCTATAAAGGAGAATCCATTACTTGCAAGCTAGGGGAAAAAATTTTGGAAGGCATTTTGCTCGGCATTACAGATGAAGGGCATTTACAAATTGAGCGAGAAGATGGTACCATCCATCAAATTTTTTCTGGTGAAATCCATCAATTACGAAGCAATTAAATCTTCCGCATAGCTGCAACACCATAGGTCTCACGTGTCGAGTCATCCTGTTTGATAGCAAGCCCATTGTCATCGAAGTCCCCAACGACCAAATTGCAACTTTCAACTGAACCATCATCCCAATCTACCAGCTCTACACAGCGGGTGTATGTCAACGGATCTGTGCTAAATAGACAAGTTGGAGGCAGTTCTTTAGAACTAATGTATGTCATGATCGCAAGTGTAGCTACTGGTAATATTTCAGGCACTTTGCATCCAATAACCTTTGGGAGTTTTTTTTGGGCTTCAACAGGCAAATTCCGGCTCCCTTTAAGGACAGAGTTGGTCATAACTACTCTATACGTTCTATCAACTGAATAGTCTCCCATTAATTCGGAAAGCTGCAACCAAATGGATTTGAAATTCGTCATATTTCCCTCATTGGGGAAACTTGCGAAATTGATAAGTTTTCTAAAATTGAGCCCTTTTGGTATCGTCAAGACCGTTACCCCAGCTTCTTCATCTATCTTTTCAGAAGCAAATAAGTCTTTTAGAATAGGAATAACGGTGCATCTATCAAGGGAGTCTTCATCTTCTACTGAAAGCCCTAAATTTCTTAAGTCTGCATATTTTTCCCAAACAGATCTATCAATAATTGTTAACGATGGAAATTGTCTTTTCAAATCTAACGTGTCCTCAGATGTATTCTGAGCTTGTACATCTGAGCCTCGACCATCCATTGAAGGTGCTGTCAATGACATCTGTTACCTCCCTTTATTAAATTTATTAAGAAATTATGCTTGCTTCATCATAATATGGAAAGAAAAAAACTATTTCTATTTTTTTCCTTCAAAAAATTATTTCAGAGAATTTTGAAATATATAGCTTTCGGATGGATAGAGATTTGCAAATTCAGAAAGGGGATGGTAAAGTCACGAAAATTTACTCTTCAACAATTGAGGACCAAAGGATCATTCGTTTCTTGCTTTTCTTGTTTTGTAGCTTTTCTCTTTTTAGTCATGAGATTTTAACGTATGGCGATGCAATCATCGATTACATCGTCTTTGTCGATAATGCATTTTTAGATAATCTACCAGGGGGAACCGGTGGTTCTGATCAAGTCGATCTGGAGACTTTTGCGTTGCTCACAAAAAACTACCAGAAGAAATGCCCTGGAAGCAGTTCTGTCAACACAATGAAGGGACTCGTACTACTTGGACATTCCTCAACAGTGATTGGACGAATTGGAAATGATGCCGATGGAAAGGACTATGTAAAATCGCTTCTCTCCTACGGGATCACGCCCGCTTTTACGGAATGTAATACATATACGGGACGTATTGTTGCGATGATTTCACCAGATGGGCATCGCACAATGCGTAGTTGTGTTGGCTGTCTAGTCGGGTTTGATGCATTTGCTGTTGCACCTGAACTTTTCCAGGATATTTCGCTCTTTCATGTTGAGGGATATCAAATTCCTAATTTTTCTTTTTTAAAAGAGCTTGTGACACTTGCGAAAGAATCTGGTGCTCTCATTTCGATGGATACGGGATGTCATGAACTGGTCACAAAATTCAAAGCACAGCTTCTCGATCTGATTACAAATGACTTGGATATCCTATTCACGAATGATGATGAAGCTTTTGCATTGACAGGTCTTTCTCCGGAAAAGGCCTGTTTGGAACTTGCAAAATTGTGCACTTATGTGGTGGTAACTTGTGGGGAAAAAGGGGGATATGTTGCTTCTCAAGGTCAATTCCTCCATTACGATGCTATTCCTGTTGACCTGATCGATGATACGGGTGCAGGAGACTGTTTTATCGCTGGCTTTTTGCATGGAATTTTGACCGATCAACCACTTGAACAATGCGCTAAAGTAGGTGCTCTGATGGCTTCGAAAATCATTCAACTGATTGGCGCAGAACTTCCGCGAGACCTAGTTGTGGAGGAGGCTGATATCGGGGATGACCATGAGATCGGGGTGGATTTTGTGTCTGAGGATACCACTAATCGCATCGAGGGTTGTACCGGTAGCTGAAAAACAGCTCGTACAATTCCCGCTATAGGTAATTGTCACCCGATTGTCCTCGATTTTTACTACTTCAACCCCTCCGTCATCGAGCTCAACATAGGGACGGATATCTCGCTCAATCACTTCGGCAATCACCGCTTTTTTTTGGGCATTGGTCAGGGACTCCCAACCAGGATAGATGGTCCGCTTTCCTTCCGCCATATCGGGAGGTGCTACATAAATGTCTTCAATCGGGATATCCATGCAGTCCTTCGTTGCCTCATCAATCGCATCAATGACGAGATTGAGATCGGAATTGTTCGGAACAAGGGACATTTTCTTTTCAATGAGATCGGCGCTCATGCGACGCGCCTGCATGTAATTTTTACGCAAAAGTTCGTTGCAAGCAGCTTCAGATGCATCGTGAAGAGTTGGCGGCCCAAAGGCAGAAAAACGAGCGTCGGCAATCACTCCATCTTCTTCGTCGATGAGAAGTGCAAGGATCAACTCTTTTCCCTCTTCTTTTTTTCCCAATGTTTTTTGGCAAAGGCGCATATTTTTGGCTTTTGCATCTTCTTTTGTGAAAAGTTTTTTCCTCTTTTGCAATTTTTCTAAAAGGGCCGGAAAAATCTCTATGACTCGATCGATTTCTGTCTTTTTTGTCTCATCCGAAAGGACAAAAGACACGGAAAAGGGATCGACTTTGCTCGCAAAGATCCCTTCCTTTTTGAGCTCATGCAAAATTTGCTCACTATGAATCCCTTCAAATTGACAAGTCGCCACATTGGGAAGGCGCATCGTATCTCTAAAAGGAATGGTTGCTCCCATTTCTTCGAGTTTGGCTTCGAGAAGATCACGCACAGGAGACGTCTTGATGGCATAGTTTTCCACTTTGTCGAAAGTGGCTCGAAGAGCTGCGGCCAAATTCGAGTATTGAGCAAATGGAGCTTCCTGCGTATGCCAAAGAGGGTGCTTGGAAAGGATTACACCCAAGGGAAGTGGCATACCGAGAAGGCCTCCATCAAAAGTGATGAAATCGGCATCCAAGTCGGCCAGTTGAAAATCTAGTTTTCCAATCACGGCACTGATATCGAGATGGACCATGATCTCGTTCTCTTTGCAAATACGGATGAGATCAGCTATGGGTTGAATCACCCCTGTTTGGGGATGGGCCCAGGAAAGAGAAAGAAGGCTTGATCGAGCACACACTTTCTCTTCCAACACGGCAGGGATCAGCTCTCCTTTCGCAGTGACTGGAAGAAAAACTCCTTGCACTTCAAATGTTGCGAGTCGTCTGATTCCCCCTAAGAGGCTTTCCTGTTCGTTTTTGGGAGTTAGGATTTGCGTGCGGCCTGTTTTCCGCATAGAATCGATGTAATGGGTAAAGAGAAGATGGATGTGCGTTTCAACTCGATTGGCTTTTAGGCGAATATTGGCCATAGGAAGTCCAAGGATTGCACAGATTTCGTCCTCAGCTTTTTTCGTTGGCCCCATTAACCAATGGCGTAAAGTCTCTTTGGCAAATTGCTCCGTAAGAACAGGAGATGGGCGCGTCCGAGTATGATGATCGAGGAAAATCCAATCAGCCATCTGCAATCTTTTTGAAACAGCCGTTTTCGTATTCGTAAATGACGGGAACCCCTGTCGCAAGCTCGAGTTTCAATACTTCCTCTTTGGAGAGATTGTCGAGGTGCATGATGATGGAGCGGAGGGAGTTGCCATGTGCTGAAATAAAGACATTTTGTCCACTGACAAGATGAGGGACAATTTTTTCTTGGAAATAGGGAATCGAACGTGCTGCTGTATCTGCTAGGCATTCCCCATTGGGTGGAGGAACGTCATAGCTACGCCGCCAAATGTGGACTTGTTCATCGCCATATTGTTCTCTAGTCTCCTGCTTATTGAGACCTTGTAGGTCCCCATACATTCGTTCATTGAGCTCCCAGGCCCTGATGACTGGAATGGTCGTTTTTGCCGCTTTGGGATTATGGATTTTCGCCCATTCTTCCAGTTTCCCCTCTCCGGGATGGAGGATGACAGGAACTTTTTTCTCTTGATGATAGGCCATTGCAATCATCGCTGTCATCTGAGCCCGCATAAGCGATGAGATATAAATCACGTCGATTGGAATATGGGCAATTTTTTTCCCCGCTTCGATGGCCTCTTGAATCCCCTCAACGCTTAAGGGGATATCAACCCAGCCAGTAAAAAAATTGAGTTTATTCCATTGTGACTGTCCGTGACGGAGTAAAATCAGTTTTGCTGCCATAACTTTGAATGATAGCCGATTTTTCAGTTAAATGAAATGGCAAGTTGGGTTGATACTAAAAATTTTAGTAGAATTGATTTTTTCGAGAGAATTGACTATCCTTTTCACATGGGAAAAAAACGTTTAAGCAAAGCACTTGCATCTGCAGGAGTCTCTTCACGCCGTGGGGCAGAAGAGCTCATCTTTGCTGGCAAAGTCACTGTCAATGGCAAGCTAGTCCTCAAACCCGAAACGCATGTAGATCTTGAAAACGATGATGTGCGGGTCGAGGACAGGCGCCTTAGTGTTGAACAAAAAAAAACCTACTACATACTCAATAAACCCACCGGTTTTATTTGTAGCAATAAGCCCATGGAGCGAAAAAAACTCGTCATCGACCTTTTTCCTCCCGATATTCGCCTCTTCTCTGTGGGGAGATTAGATCGGGATACGACAGGACTTTTGCTCGTGACCAATGATGGACACTTTGCCCAAAAAGTGATCCATCCTAGCGCCAATATCGAAAAAGAATATCTTGTCAAAACCTCTGAAGAAATCACACATGAACATTTGAAAAAGATTTCCAAAGGAGCCTTTGTCGATGGCGCTTTCGTCCGTCCGGTTTCGGTCCGAAAGGTGCGCCGCGGAACTCTCAAAGTGATCGTCAAAGAAGGGCGGAAGCGAGAAGTGCGGGTCCTTGTGCAAAAGGCGGATCTCACTCTCCTAAGCCTCTGCCGCATTCGAATTGGGGGCTTACTACTCGGCCAGCTCCCTGAAGGGGCCTATCGCGAGATTCAGGAGCATGAGATGGAGCTTTGTTTTCAACCTATACCAAAACAAAGTTTTCTAAAAAAATAGAAGATCCGATATTCTAACGCAATATGTTAACCATCGCCCGACTCTTCGGGAAATCTCCTTTTGCTCCTCTGCAAAGCCACATGAATAAAGTGGCATCCTGCATGGAAAAGCTCACCAAAATTATTGAATCGCTTGCCGATGATGACACAAAGAAAATCCAGCGTCTTGTCGAAGATCTCTCCCAACTCGAACATGAAGCAGATTTGACCAAAAACGATATCCGCAATCATTTGCCCAAAAGTATTTTTATGCCCATTGATCGCGGGCACTTTCTCGAAATTTTAGCCATTCAAGATTCGATTGCCGATACTTCCGAAGATGTGGGGATTACTCTTACCTTACGACCCTTGGAAAATTATGAATGGCTAAAAGACGAACTCTTAGAACTGTATCTCAAATCTGCGGAAGTTTTCTGGGATACCAAGAGGATCATCGAAGAAATTGATCAGCTCCTTGAGTCTGCATTTGGGGGAATTGAAGCAGAAAAAGTGAAAAACATGGTCGAAGAGACAGCTTTCAAAGAACATCAGACTCAAAAACTTAAGCGTGTTCTTCTGAAAAAACTCTTCACTAAGGGGGCCAACCTCTCTACTCCCGCTTTTTACCATTGGCTCCGATTGATTGAAGATATTGGAACTCTTGCCCAAACTTCAGAAAAACTTGCAAACCGTATCCGCATGGTCCTTGAATTGAAATAGATGGAAACAGCACTCCTCTTAAAAATCATTGTCCTTCTCATCGGGTTCTACATGGCATGGAACATTGGAGCCAATGATGTCTCAAATGCCATGGGGACCTCGGTCGGTTCAGGAGCCCTCACTTTAGGGCGTGCCGTTTTCATCGCAGCGATTTTAGAATTTGCCGGCGCCTTTTTTCTGGGAGGCAATGTCTCCCAAACCATGCAGAGTGAACTGATCGATGTCACCCAATTTGTCTCCGATCCAAATACCCTGATCTTCGGCATGTGCGGAGCTCTTCTGGGCACGGGAATTTGGCTGCAGATTGCTTCCTATTTTGGCCTCCCCGTTTCGACGACTCATGCCATAGTTGGAGCCATTGTGGGATTTGGCGCTCTAACTTTGGGCTTTTCTGGAGTGGAGTGGAAAATGGTCGGGGGCATCGCCCTTAGTTGGGTCATCTCCCCTGTCATCAGCGGTTTTCTCTCTTACCTTATTTTTGGGGTGTTGCAGCGCAATATCCTCTATGCCATGAATCCCACAATGGCAACGAAACGGCTCATTCCTCTCCTCCTTTTCTTTGTCATTGCAACTTTTTCTTTGAGTCTCATTTTCAATGGTCTCAAGAGACTTGGCTGGGTCTTTTCCCTTCAACAAGCTCTTTTGGCGAGTAGTGTTTTTGGGGCAATTGCATTGGGTATTGGATTTTTGCTGATGCGCCGCCTTCCCATACCTAAAACGGCACTCCAGCCCGCCGCGCGCACTCTTCCTTTTTCTTTGATCAGCTTGGAAAAAGCCATCAAACACTTGCGGCGCGCGCGAACCGGCTCAATTGATACAACCCACAATAAAATCACGTCAATTCTCGATGAAATGCATTTGCTTAAGAGAGAACTGCGGACAAAGACCAGTTTTCCCAAGCGAACCTCTGAATATAATATGGTCGAAAAAGTTTTTGGCCGTATGCAAATCATCAGCGCATGCTTTATCGCCTTTGCTCATGGTGCTAACGATGTTGCCAATGCTATCGCACCAGTCGCTGCAGTATGGCAAACGATTAAACATGGCGTACTGATGGAAAATTCCATAGTCCCCTCTTGGCTTCTGGCTTTTGGAGGAGTTGGTATTATCGTTGGACTGGCCACATGGGGTTGGCGTGTCATTGAAACAATCGGCCGAAAAATCACTGAGCTCACCCCAACACGCGGTTTCTCCGCTGAGCTTGGAGCTGCTATTACGATTTTGCTCGCTTCAAAAATAGGTCTCCCCATTTCTACAACCCATTGTCTAGTAGGCTCAGTGCTAGGTGTTGGACTTGCAAGAGGTCTGAAGGCTCTCAACTTACGCATGCTCCGCGAAATTGCTCTTTCTTGGATCATCACCCTCCCCGCCAGTGCTTTCATGAGCATCGTTTGTTATTTTCTTCTGAAATCGCTCCTGTCTTAGAGTCTGTCTGTGAATTGCTTTTACCAGAGGGAACAAAGATTTTTTCCTTGGAAGATTTTCTGGAAACCGGAGCGAGCTTTGATAAGCTC
>QIGB01000036.1 GCA_003228815.1 Chlamydiota bacterium
GTTTTTTGTCTTTCCAAATCTTTTTTCTGATCATGGCTGGACACTCTGGCATAGGCAAGAGTTAGATCAACCTCAACACGCTTTTTTCCAAACAGCTTGTCTCGGCTATAATAACGTGTTCCACCCTCTGACTTTCTATCAGGTGTAAGATAACCAGAAATTTCCCAGCGTCTCATTGTTTGAATGGACACACCTAGGATTTTTGCGGCTTCACCAATTTTGAAGAATCTGTTCATTTGAATACATACTAACGGATATGTATAGATTTATGCAAGCAGTTACTAGCCCCACAAAACGACTGGCTTATGGGACCATGGGACTTTTGTTTGTCAACTATTCTGTTGCAGGGATTCTCACAAATTTTGCAACCCCGCCAGCGCTCATTCTTTCTCGTTGCTGGGGATGGACTATGAAGGATTTTAGCTGGATATTTGGATGGCGGGTCCTTTTGGGGATTGTCATCGTCAATGTTTTGTATTTTTTTCTCTTTCGTTCAGATTTTTCCAAACTCAAAAAAATGCTCCACAAGGAAGAAGAAGCGCTCGATGCTGATGCCCATAAAGGTCCCGTGCCATTGTGGATTACGTTTGTACATTTAGGGTTTTTGGCCTGGACCATTGCCACTGCTCACTATGTTCCCGTTTTTTTAGGGAGCTATTTTCTATTTTTAGGCTTTCATCAGGCGACGCGGATGCATCAGTATACTCTCAATCTGAAGCGGCCCTTAATGGTTGGGCTTTTCTTGGCGGGACTGGTCATTCATGGGGGATTCCAAGAGTGGTGGATCAAACCGTTGATTGGAGATTTGAGTTATGGGACAATGCTCCTTTCCTCAACATTTTTGACTGCATTTACTGAAAATACAACGGTGGCTTATTTGGCTTGTTTCTTAACCGATCTCAAACCAACCATTCAATATGCCTTGGTCGGTGGTCTTGTAGCAGGGGGCGGACTCACCATTATGGCCCATGCTCCTAACCCTGCAGGGCAATCCCTTTTACGCCCTTATTTCCCAAGTGGGATCTCTCCTTGGAATCTTTTTCTCGCAGCTCTTTTCCCCACGCTCATTTTTTTGGCGATTTTTTTCTTTTTTCCAGCCTCACCTGTTTAATCCGCTGATGCTCTCCACGGACGATTGTGATCGCAGATTTGGGCACATCGAAATATTTTGAAAGAACTTTGATCAATTCTTTGTTGGCAGCTCCTTTCTCGGGAACAGCGTTGATACGAACTTTGAGAAGGTTTCCTTCCCAACCCACTACTTCATTTTTTGAGGCTTTAGGAATCACTTTCACTTGCAAGTCCATGGGATTGTAGTGTATACTCTTTGGCCTATGTTGAAAAGAATTGTCAGTGGATCGCTTCTTGTTGCCGGAACGACGGTAGGTGCTGGGATGCTCGGCATTCCTCTTCTCACTGCCAAGGCCGGATTTTGGCCTGGATTGGGGATCATTATTCTTGCCTGGGCGGTGATGCTTTGGACGGGTCTCCTCTTTTTAGAGGCAACGCTATGGATGCCCGTGGGAAGCAATTTACTTTCGATGTCAAAGCGCTTTTTAGGGAGTAAGGGACGCGCCTTTTCCGGGATGATGTTCCTCTTTCTCTACTATTGCCTTTTGGTGGCCTATTTTGCCGCCGGTGCTCCGATGCTGGGACTGGGAATTGGAAAATTGGTCGGGATCCAGATGACAGGAATCTGGCCCTATCTTTTGTTCGGTCTCATCTTTGGTACGATTGTAGGATTGGGAGCTAAGTGGATCGACCGGGCTAATATTTTATTGACAGCTGGTCTTATATCGGCCTACTTGCTCTTGATTGGGCTTGGGGCGGGTGAGGTTGATCCGCAAAAGTTCACTTTTTTTGACTGGCCAAAAGCAGCTTTTGCTATGCCGGTCCTTTTTGCCGCTTTTGGCTATCACAACATCATTCCTTCGCTCGTTACCTATTTTGGGAAAGAAAAAAAGGCCATCCGGTTATCCATCGTTTTGGGAACTACACTGGCTCTTGTGATCTATGTCATTTGGCAATGGCTGGTCTTAGGGATCATTCCACCAGAAAAGATTGCCGAAGCTCTTAGAGAAGGAAAACCCGTGACAGCAGCCTTGCAAAGCGTCACAGGTAATTTCTGGATCGTTGTAAGCGGGCAGCTCTTTGCCTTTTTTGCCCTCATCACCTCTCTTTTGGGCGTCGCCTTTTCCATGGTAGATTTTTTGGCCGATGGGTTCAAAGTAGAGCGGCATGGATGGAAGAGAGTGGCGCTGACATGCATCACATTTTTCCCTCCCTTTGCATTAGCTGTCATCTATCCCACAATCTTTAATCAGGCACTAGGGATTGCTGGTGGGGTAGGAGAAGCCATTCTTAATGGCCTCATTCCCATCTCATTTGTTTGGATTGGGTGCTATCATAAGGGGCTCAAATCCGATTTAAGGCTGACTCGTTTCAATTTAGGAGTGAGTGCCTTTGTGATTGTGGTCGTAATGATTTTAGAAGTTCTCAACCTAATTAGCTAGCTAGCCCCAAAAGTGCGCAAGTTTTTCCAACAAACTGCTGCTAGTGCTGGGGGATGGTTCACTGCTAGGGGATGGTGGCTCTTCCTGTCGAGTGCTACGAATTGGCTCAAAGACTTCGGGGTAATCTTTTGCTGTAATGAACTTCACCGCTTTATCCCACATGCTGCGATCAGAGAAAATGTCCAAACTATGACCATTTCCGGGTTTATCAGGACGATACATGACAGAAAACGTATGCTTTGAGATTTGATGTAAGTGAGAAGCCAGACGGCTATACGTGTGGGGATCAACCGTTGTATCCGTCTTTGTGTTAATGACAATGCTGACGCCCTTTTTTTCTTTTCCTCGAAGGCTTTCAAGTTTTTTTACGCTGTCAAAATTATCTTGCTCTGTGTTTGCACAAACGTAAGGATCGCGTGAGCGAATTTCATCAATACAAAAAGGTGCAAGATAATTGGCTGGAAAAATTTGACGATAAAAATTGTGTAACATGCAGTCAAAGGTATTTTGCAAAAAGATATTGATTCCTTTGTCATGATATTTCCGTTTCAAATGTACGGCTACAGCACCGCCAAGGCAAAATCCCTCGGCCCAAATGTCCTGCCAATCATATCCAAATTCGTTTACAGCCTGCTCGACCATTGTTTCTGCGTCGAGGTAATAACCCCCTTCGCTAGGGACCCCTTCACTTTTCCAGGTTCCCCGGTAATCGAAACAGAGTGTGTCATTTTTTGTTCCCAGTACGCGGCGCATGATATCGCGTTTTGCGGAGGCATAAGTTTCAGTAGGGGCATTGGAGCGGACAAAACATTGCCCTTGTTTGGGTCGAATAGGGTCATTTTTATTCCAGTGTTTGAGAATGAATCCATTGACCTTCTTCCCATTTCCCATTGTAAGTTCGATTTTCTCTAGTTTAAGGTTGAGAAGAGTTGTTTGATAAAAAGTCTCCCACTCTTCACCAGGATGATCGGAAATAATCACATCGACATATTCATTGGCAGAAGAATGATTTTCCTTACCGATAGTCCAGTGCACTCTCTCATCTACATCGTACCCTGAGTCAATAACGGAGATAGGGAAAGAATCGACGATTTTTCCGCCATTTTCTTCAATTCTCCTTTTTACATCTTGATAGCGAACGATCATGGCATCTAATTTGGTGCCATCTTTAGAATGGGTGTTGTAGCGAACTCCTCCCATATTTTCTAAAACAGCAAAAGCTTGCTTACATCGTATGGGATCGAAAGGGTCCCGTTTATGGGTGTCGTAGCAGCCACCGCTGTAAAGTTCGATGATTTTTTTCTTAAGGAAACTTCGATTCGTTTCTCCAAAAGGAAACACTCCGATTCGTAGTAAAGAACCGAGTGCAAATTGAGCAATTCCTCGGATTTTTGCAATGACCCATAATAGGGGTGTTAAGACCAGGCGCGCTGGAAAAAAAATTGGGTTGTCGAAAATACTTTCGGCTTGCGCAGCAGCGGGAATAACGTTTGGCAAGGTTTCCTCATTAATGTTATCTTTTATTGATATGGATCCATCGATTTTAACAGTTCTAGAGAGAAATCGTCAAGTTAAACCGATCTGTATTTAAAAATTTTTATATGGAATCTACATCAACTGCCCATGCATTGCGAAATAAGATGAAAAACACATTGCCGTTGTAAAGGAAAATTTTTCCTTTGCAAAAAGTGGAAGGAGCAGAAAGGAGCGATCAGCCAGGGTTGTCGATCAGGAAGGCGAAGAATTGCAGGCAAAAGATATCTGCAATTTATGACATTATTTCGTGGGAGTGGTATTACCTTTGTAGACAAGTTTTTCGAAAGCCGGTACTTTTTGCTAAAAGTGAGACCGCTTTTTTCGGTGCCAGGGTCTCAGTATAGAGGATGTCGTGAGTCTTGATTTCTGGAAGCAGCTAAGCGCAGTAAACAAGTTGGAGTTCACTTCCCAATGTCGCAAAATTCCCCCGTCCTTTGAGTCGCGAAAAGGGATAGGGGAAGTGAAAATCCAGGATAAAGGTGAAGATGTAATTACCTTTTTTGAGAAAGGGAAATGGCAAGGTATTCATAGCAAAAGCGAGGTGGCGTTCACCAATGTGTTTCGATGGCGGCTCAATCCCAAAACGGGACTGATTTCACTTGAACATTTGCGTCTTGGGACAAACCGTCCGGTCTTTCTCTTTACCCTCTCTTTGGTCGATGAGAATCTCTTTAAATCGCTTCAGCCCCATGAATGCAAAGAGGACACCTATTTTGGAAGTGTCCTCTTTGACAAGCATTATATCCAGCTCAATTGGCGCATTGTTGGGCCAAAAAAGAATGAACTTCTCAGCGCTGTTTATTCTTGATTAATCTGATTCAGAACCACTGTCACTACCAGGGTCAGTTCCTCCTTCACCCCCAGATTCATTTCCAGAGCTTATTTCTACATCAGAGTCTACTTCCTCCTCTGACTCTGACGCCTCTTCCATTCCTACAGCGGCCGGGACTTCTTTCTTCTTTTTATTTTTGGCTGCTTTTGGAGGGGGAGTGTCAGCCTTTTTTACTGTTTTCTTTTTTCTACGTCTGATACCTTCGTCAGTAGCAGGAGCTTTGCCAAGTGGCTTAACTTTAGGGTCATCTGAAAGGAGTGTTACAGAAGATGCTTTTGCTGGAGCTTCTACTTTTGCATCTCGTTTTGCTTCGATTTTTCTGATTACTTTCAAAAGTGCTTGGTTAACTACTTTTACACTTCCTTCTGTCAATCGTTCATCCAGCTCACTGAGCTTGCTCTTGATATAACCTGCCACTTTCTTAGGCTTTTCTTCGCGAAGAACAGCAATTTCACTTAAAATATATTTGCCTAGTACTTCAACCATACGCACTTGGATATCTACATCTGGAGCTTCATCTGTTTTATAATATGCAAGCTCGAATTCGCAGACTTGAATATTCGCTTTATGCCACTCAAGAGATCCTTCTTTAAATTTGTCTCTAGCTATTAATGCATTCTCCCTTTTCGCTTCAGCAGGAGTCTTTTCTGGAGCGCTTTTTTCATCTAGAGCCCTGGAGTCTTTTCCTTTTGGTTTGGTTGGTTTTTTCTTTTTAGCAGTTGTTGCTGCCGCATCTTCTTCACCTGAAGCCCCTGCAATTCTAACATGAGTAAAGGGAGTTTTTACGGGAGTACTGAGATCAAGATCTCGTAAGGCTGTACTAAAGTTTTGAAGTCTTGAATCATCAACATTGCTTATGCCAAAAAGGTCTTTTGCTTTACCAACAAGTGTCTTTTGTTCTTTGCTTGTTAATTTTATCTCCTGCTTTACAGGCGCACTTGTTTTTTTGAGTTCTTCTCGTGCTCTTGGAACAAGCTGGCCTGACCAAGCGTAAACACAGGCAACAGAAATAGCAGTAAACCCAAGTTTTCCAAACGGATTGCCTACTGTTAGATACAAGAGAGCAGAGGGAACAGCCCATCGGACTGCCCAAGCTAGTGTTCCCTCCGAGCCTTTTCGAACCAAATATCCAACCATTTCCTTTGTTGTGATATCTTTTTGTTCAGTAGAAGCCATTTTAGCTTTTAAGATGCGGCTTGCATCACTCTTGATCGTATCGAGGTCTGTTGATCTGTCTTCGCTTTTTTTGCCTTTAGCCTCAATCAGAGCCGTTTCTGCTGCCTTTCGGATCTTTTGGGCGGATGTATCATCAAATGTGGTTTGCTTTGTTCTTCCCGAGACAAAAAGATGAAGATGTCGCATCGCGAGAATATAAGCTGTCCGACCATATTCCAAACCGGAAAGGTAACCGTTTGTCTGTTGGATCTGTTTTACATCTTTTAGATCCTTTCGTCCATGATTGGCGGTTGTATCTAATACCCTTTGTATTGTCTCTTTAGCAACTACATTTCCATCTGGCAGTGGTAATTTTTTTGCAAGAAGAGCGACTAAATCAATAGCTGCACCTGGCAGTGTTTGTGTTATGAACCCATCAATAGAACCAAAACTCATTGTCATTCCTCACTTGTTAATCTTTATCAAAATTTAATATGCGTACCATACGCAAAAGTATTTTTCGCGTCAATCATCTAAGAAGACGAACTTTTGCTTTTTTAGAAATCCATCTTTTCCATTCTTCTTCGGGGACATCCGTTTGTGTTTCAATGAAGGAAAGAGCGCTTTCCTTATCTTTTGCATGCCACTCAAGCCATTTTGTTTTGCGAACAGCTACGTGATTTTGTTTTTGATTTGCGTGGGGTTCGCCGTAAGTACGATAGGCTATCGCTGCTGTTTTCATTTCCCAGTGAGCTTGATGCCATTCTGAAGTTCCTTTTAGATGACCATTTAGATTGCTCCGTAACGCATTGAATTCTGCTTTCAAATCCCCAGCATTTTTTGGGAAGGGATTGGATATTGAACTTGTCACTTTCAAGGTACCTAGAGCTCCCTCGAACGTTTTATTTCTTTCGTTAAAGAGTCTTTTTGCTGAGGCGATGATTTCTTCTTTTGCGCTTTGAGGAAGGGTTGTCGTTTGCTTTGCTGCGGGGATTGGGATGCTTGTTAGATCTTTTCTTGCACCAGGAGTAAGGAGAATAGTCCAGGCATAAAGGCAAGTAGCAGTCACTAAGGCATTCAAAACTGGTGATTGGATTGGGCTTAAGTAATAAAAAACTCCACCCCGGATTACCCATGCAAGATAATATCTTGTGCGCGTATTTGGATACTGATGATGGAGATTTCGAAGAGTTGTTAATAAAGAATCGTTTTTGTGAATTTTGCCGATAGTTTTTTTCATTTCATCTGTAAAACTATCACGATCGAGCTGATTGGTACCTTTATAGTGCTTCTTTACAAGAGAGCTAATCTTTGTGACAAACCTTTCTGCTACTTTCCTTCCAGCGATTTGGTCTGTAGCATAGAAATAGGTCTTTCTTGCTGCGGCAGTGAACGATGTTCTGACATATTCAAGAGGAAAGAGATACCAACGTTTGGATTGGAGATCACATAAGGTTAGTTTCTGGCCACCTTTGGTTTTTCCCCATGTGGCAAGCTGTTGAAAGCTTTTCAAAGTGGGAGGGGGCTGACTAGAAGAAATGGCGTCGAGAAGTAGCCCTGGAAGGACTTTTGTGATCGTTGTGTCGGCGAAGGTTGCAAAGGCACAGGCGGATCGGATCAATACAGATGTCATAGCAGTTCCTGAGATTCAATTTTAAAACCATGTAAAGATAGGTGAAATTGGGTTTGTTGTCAATGATGCATTTCTAAATTGCGTTGACATGATGCATTTCGAAAAAGAGAGCTCCTATACCGAGGGAATGCATTCGCATACACCCTTAAACGCAATCGAGGCGTTTTCTTAAGCTGCGGAGGGCATGTGAGCCTAGAACGATTATAAATCCCCAAAGAGCAAACAAACAGTACCAATAAGGGAGATACCCTTCTTGTCCCAAGCAAGCGGCGCGCATTCCTTCCATCACATAAACCATCGGATTGATCAAGATGCAATAGCCAATGATGGGAGAAAGTTCGAAGCTCGCTTGCCACGAGAAGAAATAGGCTCCAAACATAAAAAGGGGATTGATGAAGCGCAAGAATAAGCTTGAGATGCTTTGCAGGTTTTTGATCACGCCGGTCAGCCAAAGACTAAAGAATCCAAAGAAGAGGCAAACAGTCGGAAATAGGATGATCAATTGCAACAGATTGATCTTTAGAAGATCAAAACTCTCCCAGAGAATGAGTTTCCCGAGGAGGAAAAGAGGAGCGCAAAGGAGCAAATTATTGAAGGCCCATTTTATGGCGAGTTGTCCAAAAACGACCCAGTAGGGGACAGGCATGCAAAGGGAAAAGGTGATGGTCTTGTCTCCTTCGATATCGAAAATGAGCTCTCCGACTTGTGCGATAATATCAAAGAGGCCAAAGCTGGCAATGGCTCCGATCAAAATAAAGGGCCCATAATTAGCAGAGACGCCCAGTTTCGGCATGAAATACCCGAAGATCACTACATTTGTGAATAAGAGGAAACACGTGTCAAAAAACTTGGTCAAAAAAACACGACGATGTTGCCGAAGATCTTTGCGCATCAATTGGATAAAGAGCTTGCCAATCATTTTTCGTCCTTCGCTTTTTCCATCAAGTGGAGAAAGACTTCTTCGAGATTTTCTTTTTTGAAATGCTCATTGAGTTTTTTCGGGGTGTCAAGCGCTTGAACAAGACCCTTGTCGATGAAGCAGACTCTATCGGAGAGTTTTTCTGCCTCTTCGAGATAGTGGGTGGTGAGCAAGATGGTCACCCCTTCATCACGAAGGGCAAAAATGATTTTCCAAAGATTTTTTCTGATGTGGGGATCGAGACCCACTGTTGGTTCATCCAGGATGATGAACTTGGGGTTATGCATGAGTGTTCGGGCAATCAAAAATCGCTGCTTATAACCCCCAGAGAGGTGTTTGGGCAAGTATTTGATATAATTGCCGAGATCAAAAAGTTGGACGAGGTGATTCTTTTGCTTTTCAGCTTCCTTTTCTGTCTTCCCAAAGCAACGAGCAGCAAAGACTAGTGTCTCTTCAATTGTAAGATCGGGATCAATATTGGGTTTTTGGGGACAGAGTCCTATCATTTTTCGATAGCGCAAGATGTCTTTGTAGATGGATGTGCCTTTCCAAAGGACATCTCCACTTGTCGGGGGATGGAGTCCAGCCAAAATACCAGAGAGAGTAGTCTTGCCTGCTCCATTGACCCCCAGAAGGGAAAAAACTTCCCCCTCATAGATTTCAAAAGAAATGCCCTGAACAGCCTTGTTGAGGGGCTTTTTCATCTGAAAATAGGTTTTGTGAATGTCTTGTAAGACAAGCAGAGTTTTATTCATCCTTCTCCAGGGGATTTAGGGAAGCCAGAAACGAATTCAAAACTCGCTTCTCTAGCAGTATGTAGACTTCAGTTTTCACTGAAAAACATGAGAAAGATTTTAGAATGCTAGGGTAATAAAAGTCTATAACCCAACTTGTCCCCAATCGATTTTTGGAGCGTTAACGAACGGAGAAGCTGCAAGATTTGTGAGGAAGGGAAGGTGAAGTTCATCTTTCCGACGAGAGAGAGCGCAGCAGATTCTTCGTGCAGGTAGCTCCAGAAAGGGATAGGGGGCAAGTTGAGTTATAAGGGACTGTGAAAAAATAAATTAAACTAAATCGCAGTTTTTTCGCTGTCGTTTGGGCTTATCGTATAATTCCAGTCAGGATGAAAATCATCGCGCTCAATGTTGATTGAGGCTAGCTGAGCATCACTAACTTTTCTTCCTTTTTCGTAGTGGTTGGAGTCTAGTACTGCTTGTACTTCGAGTCCTTTTTGAGTTTTTGTATTGGAGATGAGACTGACTACTGTTTCTTGATCTATAAGGGGTTTCCCTCGCCAGTTCTTTGAGACGTAACTAAATAGTCGATGTTCTATTTTATTCCATTTGCTAGTACCAGGAGGGAAATGACGTATATGTATCGTCAACCCAGTTTCATTTGTCAGTTTTTGTAGTTCTAATTTCCATAACCTAACTCGATAGCCATTACTACCCCCACAATCTGCTGTAATGGTGAGATCTGATGCTTTTGGATAAAATTTCGCCCCTACCTTATACCACCATGTCCTGATTGTGTTTACTGCAAATTCAGCAGTATCTGCGCTTATTCCAACTGAGACCCATCCTTTATTTTTCCCGATATCATATACTCCATAAGGAGCTACTTTGCCTAATCTGGGATCGGGAAAGTCGTGGGTATTCACTTTTACAGGGGATCCTTTTTGGCTGTATTCTTTTCCCCCGTTCTTATATTGACCAAGAATCTCTTTTTTCTTGGTATCTACAGAAATGGTTGGTTGATTCAACTTTTGCATCTCTTTGACTGTGTCATTGATGTAGTTGAATTGGGCATCTCTATCTTTGTGAGATGCCCCTTCAAGGGATTTTTGATTAGCCTGCAGACTATAACCAAGCTCACTAAGGAGCTTTCCTACGGTTCTATAACTTATCTGATATCCAATGACTCGAAGAGCCACCTCTATCTTTCGGAGGCTTTTGCTTGTCCATCGTAATGGAGATTCGGGATCTCCCTTAGCTGATGGCTCTACCAGCTCATCGATAGCCTCAACAAGACCTGTTTGCTTCACAGCTGCTTTTTTTCTTCCTCCTCCTTCCCTACGCACTCTATCTCCAATAGAAGGGGGATTGTGGAGTTCTTTGATCCCTTTTGCCACGGTTGCCCGAGAAAGTCCTGTAGCTTGGCATACCAAGTGAAATCCCCCGCGACCAAGGGCGGTTGCTTCCGCAGCAGCCCAGAGTCGACGGGATCGCTCATTTAGATGGGAGCGGATTGCCTGGTACTTGAATTTTATGGCCTCTAATGGCGTGTATGAACTGGTCATGCTCCAAGCGTACTACAATTGTATTAAATAGTTCAAGTTATTTTTTCATAGCCCCTAATTATGAGAATAGAGTATTTAAAGACTCTGCTAGTGTGGGGTGGGCAAAGATTGCCGCTCTCAAAAGATGTGCGGGCACATTTCCCATCATGGCGATTTGTAGCATTGCCATCAGTTCGCCCCCTTCAACACCGAGAATGGCGCAGCCAAGAATGGTATCGGTTTCTTTGTGGATGATGGCTTTCATCAGTCCTTCAGTCTCACCAATTTCAATTGCTCTGGCAACATAGTTCATTGGTATTGTTACAATTTCATGAGGAATTCCAGCTTTTTTCGCTTCTTCCTCAGACATTCCAACTCGCCCGAGTTGTGGATCGGTAAAAACTGTATAAGGGACCATGCGTCCGGCTACAGTGCGATTTTTTCCTTCGAGAAGATTGTCTTGTAAAATCCGAAAATCATCATAAGAAATGTGGGTAAAGGCAGGGCCTCCTTTCACATCTCCTATCACGTAGATATGCGGACAAGATGTTTGGAGTTGATCATTCACTGGGATAAATCCCTTTTCATCTATTTGGATACCGGCTTTATCTAGAGATAATTCCTTTGTGTTGGGAGTGCGTTCTGTTGCGATGAGGAGATGAGAACCTTGAATACTCTTTCCTCCTTCAAGCACCACTTCGATCCCTTTTTTCACTTCCTCGACTTTGGCATTAAAGAGGAATGTAATTCCTTCTTTTTCCAAAATTTTTCTCATGGCATCAGAAATGTCAGGATCTTCTCGTTTGAGGATCCGCTCACTACGTGCCAAAATCGTCACTTTGCTCCCAAAACGGCGAAACATTTGCCCAAATTCCAGGGCGATATAGCTGCTCCCAATGACAATGAGGTGCTCAGGAAGCTCATTCACTTCCAAGATTGAAGTGGAATCGAGAAAAGGAACCTCTTCCAGCCCTTTAGTTCTAGGAACCATTGGACGGGCCCCCGTATTGATCACGATCAATGGTGCTGTCGCTGTTTTATTCTCAACAGCAATCGTGTGAGGATCAACAAAGTGGGCAGAACCAAAAACAAGGTCTAGATTTTCCATTTCTTCCATCCGCTTTTGGCTGGATGCGCGAAAGGAAGCGACAATCTGATTTTTTCGTTCTAACACCTTTTGCATGTCAATTGATTGGAAATCGGCCTGAATACCAAAGGTTTTGCAGTTTCGAACATTATGGGCTATTTTTGCGCTCGCCACCATCGTTTTAGTTGGAGTGCATCCTCGATTGATACAGGTCCCTCCGATCTTGTCTTTCTCGACGAGCAGGACTTTCTTTTTTTTGAGCGCAAAGGAGTTTGCTAGGGGATTTCCTCCTTGGCCTGAACCAAGGACGATGAGGTCGTATTTTTCTTCCATATTCACAAGATAGCTGACCCAGTAAACCGCGTCA
>QIGB01000014.1 GCA_003228815.1 Chlamydiota bacterium
TTTTTGAGAAAAGGACGAATAAGCCACCTTTTCCAATTTTGCAATGATTTACAGCCCATTTTTCCGCAGTGGTGAGAAATGCAGGCTAGCCCCTTTTCTCACAAACATCATAAAAAAATGCGTGAAACATCAAAGATGTGTCCTTAAAAGAGCTTAATAGCGGGCCAAATTTCTGTTTTTAAATAACTCAAAAAAAGATAAGAGAGCTGTTACGGGTGGGACTTCCAAGACAGAAAGCTTTTTTCCTCTTTAGAAAGAAGAGAGCGAAATGCACTTTCAATATCGATGCCTTCTTCGGCAGCCCTTTGCACGATTGCATAAATTTGCTGAGCAAGAGTATCAGCATGGTCTTCACTTTCTCGCGAAGGTGTGTTGTAGCCTTTCTTCTTCATGCGACGCAAAATCTTATAGGCTCTTTGGAGAGAAGGAAGGGTTTGGGGAATGCCGTCGAGAGCACTCTTTCGATCTTTTTTTTCTTCTTTTTTGATCTTCTCCCAATTGCGAATCACATCTTCCATTGAAGCTGCTTTTTCATCTCCAAAAACATGAGGATGTCGACGGATCAATTTGGCTTTGAGATGTTCAATGATGTTTTTGAGCGAAAAGCGTTTTTCTCGCTCCGCGACTTTTGCATAGAAGATGACGGTATAGAAGAGATCACCGAGCTCCTCTACAATGCAATCATCCTCTCCGCTATCGATTGCTTCCAGTGCTTCATGCGCCTCTTCTAGAATGTAGGGGCGAAGGCTTTGAAATGTCTGCTTAAGATCCCAAGGACATCCCCCGTCGGGGTTGTTTAGGGTATCCGCAATCTCAATCAATTCTTTAAATGCATCCATCATTTTTGCTCCAATAATTAGGGATATATTTTATCATATGGAGCATGCAAAGGCAATTCACATCGACTTGTTATCTCATAGAGGAAGAAAATTTTTTACTCCTCTTCCATCACAAACATCAAAAATGGCTTCCTCCAGGAGGACACAGAGAGGCGAATGAAACACCTCCCGAAACAGCACGCCGTGAAGTTTTGGAAGAAACAGGCCTCGAAATCGAATTCATTCATCAAGAAAATATTTGGGTTGAAGAGTGGAATGCCAAAAGCCTTCCCCGCCCATTTTCCATTTTGTTAGAACCAATTGCTGCAAAGGGCGGGGAACCTGCCCATGAGCATATCGATTTCATTTATGTGGCAAAACCTATTGGCGGCTCTCTCATCGATGGTCAATGGTTTTCGGTGGATGAAATTTTGGCTTTAAAAACCCATGAAGAAATCTTCTTTGATACACAAGAAATCGTGAAAAGATTAGTAGAGGACAAGCTGCTTGTCTGACACTTTCTCCCAAAAAAGTTCAAATTTTTCAAACAGTTCCTCTGCAGAGACTTCATGAAGACAGGCTCCTGATTGGCAAGTGCGCAGGTGAGGACATCGCTTGTCAAATTGTATTTCATAGGGACATGATCCCTGAAAAGCATAGTGTTTTTTCCCCACAGGCTTATAGGCCTCTGCAGAGGATGGTCCAAATAGACTAAAGCTGGGAGTCGTTGTTGTCGCACAGAGATGAAGTGCTGCTGAATCCATGGAAATCACCCCTTCCACCACATGCATAAAGCGTTGCCAAAGCGGTAAGCTCATTTCTCCAATGGCATGGCTACATCGTGAAAAATCTCGTTCCAAGCGATCGGCTACTTCTTTTTCTTTCTCATTGCCATAGACAAAAAAGAAAGAGGGAGAGAGTTTTTCATCAATCAAAAGCAAAAACTCCTTCAAAGTCCCTTCAGGAAGCATTTTATTTCCCCAATTAGAGCCAAAGCAGATCATCAGCCTGGGTCGATGGAAACAGAGTTGTTTGAGTCGTTGCAAGCGACTTTCTTCTTCTTGTGTAATGGTGAGCTCGAGTTGCTGTGTTTCTATTGCATCATCATCTCCAAAATAATCTTGCAAAAGCTGTGAGTAGCGCTGACGCACATTGGTATGGGTAATGGGAAGATGGACATTTGTGACAAAAAAATTCGTCTTTTCAGGAACGTCTTGCCAACCATAACCCACTTTTTTTTGTGCTTTTGCAAAAGCAGTGATACAACCCGATTTTGTATTTCCTTGTAGATCGAAGAGAGCATCATAATTTTTTTCCCGAAGCTGTTTTCGAAAAGAGGAAATCAAACATTGATGCTTGAAGGGGTTTTTACGCCAAAGTTTCGTATCTACCTCAAGAACTCGATCAAGCTGGGGATGAGCGCGTAAAAGAGGTGCAATCTCTTTTTCCGCTACCCAATCAATTTGACATTTTGGGAAACGCCTTTTCAGATAGCCAATCAGATGAAAACACTGAATCACATCCCCAATGGAGGATGTTTTGATAATCAAGAATTCCTTCATAACTGTAATTATGCGCCAAAGAGTTTTTTTTGCATCTGCAAAAAATCATTTAATGGATCCGCAGTGCAATGGACCTCTTTGTGTGTATGGGGATGAACGAATCGAATTTCATGAGAGTGAAGCATTTGGCGGGGTGCATGGATCGGGCAGGTAAAATGGCGCGCATATTGAATATCTCCCAAAACGGGATGTCCCCGCCCTTTGAGATGAACCCGCACTTGATGGGTTCTGCCTGTAATAGGCTCAGCACAAACAAGCGAAGCTATCTCGCAAGCTTGCAGAAGATGAAAATGGGTAACGGCCCTTTTGCCTTTTCCAGTGGGGGCTTTTCCATATAGGCTACCGCCCTGATAAGCGACTTTTTTTTCTAAATAGTTATCCACAACCCATCTCTTTTCTTTGATTTTCCCATCGCAGATCGCGAGATAGCTCTTTTGTACTTTCCTCTGTCTAAAAAGATCGATAAGGGCGTGTTGCATTTTTTTTGTTTTGGCAAAGAGGATCACACCAGAGGTGTCTTTGTCGAGGCGATGAACAAGAAAATACTCTGTGAAAGATTCAGAGGTTTTTCCAGGAGGTTTATTGACTAGAATGAGATCCTCATCTTGAAAGAGCAACTGAATTGCATGCTCTTTTTTGGGAAGTTGGAGATGGATTTCCACCCAGTCCCCTTTTTTGACAGGATGGGTCGAAAAGGTCTCCACTCGTCCATTGATCTTGCATTGCTTTGCTTCAATTGCCCGTTTGACGGCTTTCACCGAGGGATATTCAGTAAGGCGATCGCGCAAAAATGCGAGTAGGGTTTTGCCTGTATCCGATGCGCCTACTTGCAATCTCATTATTCGGCTAATTTTTCGAGAAATGCGGTGAGAAGACGAACCCCGACACCCGTTGCTTGCACCGGTTGATAGGGTTTTAAAGAATCTGGAAAGGCTGTTCCGCCAATATCAATATGTGCCCATTTCGTTTTGCCGACGAATTTTTTCAAAAAGATGCCGCCAGTAATGGGAGAGGCCTTGCGCGGTCCAGAATTTTTGATATCCGCCACCTTGGATTTGAGAAGGTCATTGTATTCTTCATACAAGGGAAGGCGACAAAGGCGTTCATAAGTTTCTTGTCCCGCTTCCATGAGAGCATCTGCCAAAGAATCATCCTCACACATCAGCCCCGATACTTCTTCGCCGAGAGCAACCACAACGCCTCCAGTAAGCGTCGCAATGTCAATGATTCTCTTGGGAGCATACTTTTCTTGCACATAGGAAATCGCATCGGCCAAAACAAGTCGCCCTTCGGCATCTGTGTTCCCAATTTCGACCATCACTCCGCTATAACTGCGATACACATCACCAGGCTTATAACTCTTTGGACCGATGGCATTTTCTGTCGCACCAATCACTCCAATCACATTCACTGGCAAACCTAAAGAGGCAATGGCGCGCATTGTCCCGAGAACGGCCGCCGCTCCCGACATGTCATCGCGCATGGTTTCCATTCCACCAGTGGGTTTGAGATTGAGTCCCCCGGTGTCGTAGGTCACTCCTTTTCCCACTAAGGCCGAAAGATCTTTCGACTTGGGATTGCCTCGGTATTCAAGGATAATTAAAGCAGGATCTTCATGGGCACCGCGAGAAACAGCCTCAAGCAATCCAAGATTTTCTTTCACAATTTCGTTGCGCCCAAAAACCGTTACTTTTAGCGTTTTGTGCTCAGAGGCAAGCTCTTTTGCCATCTTCCCAAGAAAAGTAGGAGTGATATCATCTGCATTACTAAAGATGAGATTGCGCGTGAAATAGACACTCTCACAAATTTTCTGACACTTTTTGAGTGCCTCCTCATCGGGATCAATGAAGTTCATTGTCGAGAGATATTTGTCTTTTTCACTTTTATTTGAATCAAAGACATAGTTGGCGAGAAGCGCCCCTTCCGCTACTGCGAAAGTGACTTCCATCTCTTTCGTTTCAGGAAGCACCACGTTGACTGTCTTGGCTTTTTCTTTTAGAAATGCCACAGCACGCGCATAACTACGTCTGAGAACTTCTTTTGTGAGTTCTTTTTCCGTGCCCAATCCAATCAGAATGACACGGGGCTCTTTTGCCCCTTTGGGATAATGGCAAAGCATCTCCTTCTTTTTTCCAGTGAAATCACCCGATTGCAGCACAGTAGTAAAAAGAGTGCTTAGGCTTTTCGCCGCAAAGGCCGGCTTTTTCCCAGCAAAAAATGGGAGAATCAATGCATCTGCTTTTTTTCTCTTTGCAAGAGATGAAGAACTCGAGACCACCATTAGAACGGAATTTCCTCATCGGCTAGTGCTTCTGCAGGCTCTTCTTTCGCTTGGCCAAATTGCTTTTGTTCTTGTTGTTGTTGCTGCTGCGGTTGTTGTTCTCCTCCTCCTGCAAAGGAAGAATTTTCTTGAGAGGGCTCTTCATGCTGCATGTTACCTCCCTGACTATCGGGACGGCCAAACGGACTAAAGAGCAAGTTGTGTGCCGTGATGTTCATAGAGACTTGTGATTGCCCATCTCGATTGGTAAAGATTTCAGGCTTGCTGAGTTCTCCGAAGACAATGATGGGGCTTCCCTTTTTGAGATAGGGAATCATCTTATCAAATTGCTCTCCCCAAATGGTTACACGCCACCAAATGGTATCATCGCCTTTTGAGCCTTTTCTGACGCGCGCAGCAACGCGGATCGTTGTCACTTTTTGCCCTGAAGATGTGAAGCGGACTTCGGGGTCTGCACCTAAGTGTCCCGCAATAGTGATTTGGTTCATGAGAAAAAACCTCCGTTTTCGATGATTATTGTGCGTTCGCAAAAAAAATACAAGTGAAACCCCAAGTAAAAAAGTTGCATCACTCATTTTTTTGTTAGGTAAAAAAAAATTTAATGACAAAAAATTCTTTAATCGGTTAGACCAAAAGTTTCCACGTCAAAGCATACGAGAGCAGAATGGCAAGAAGAATAACACGAAAAACTCCACACGAAGGGCTTGAAAAACGCCCCGCAGCGAAAAAACAATTAGTCGGTCGCGAATTGCTTGATGCGATCGATGAAAGTCCCGATTTTCACGATCCCTATTCTGAACTCAATCTCTATTTGTCCCAAAAAGTGAAACGCGAAATGCGTCACTGCAGCAACTCAAAAAAGTGGTCTCCCCAATTGCAAGCAGACCTTCTTCATAAAATCACTCCCGAATTTCAAGAGCGATTTCCAAAATATCGACTGGGCATTTGCGCACTGAAAAAAACTTGGGAAAAAGTGCAGTTTTTCAGTGCGCAAATTCAAGAACAAAAAGAAGCGCTGACGCAAGATGGAAAGCTCAACATCCCCTTTTTCATCAAAGAGAATTTAAAAACAGCAACGAGATTGCAAAACACGTGCCATCTACATCCATGTCATTATGCGCAACAACTTGCCGTCAAAATGAGTGAGTGCATCGCCGTCGTCGATGGCATCCGGCCTAAATTAGATCAACTCACACGGACAATCTGGTCTTTGCAAAGGCATCTGATTCCAAAACTTCCCCCTGAGCATTTCAAAAGCCCCTATGACGAAAACGAAAAAGTGGACAAGCTTATTGTGAAAGCGATCCTTGAAATCACCGCAAGACATCCAGAAATTTCACAAGCAGAACTTTCTTTTCATGTGCAAAAAAGGCTGATTCAGCTGCAACACATAACAGCTACCTATTCACCCAATCAGATGAAAAAAATGCTCAGCGCTCTCTACGCAGACCAATGCCACTACCTCAATCAAAGAATGGAGCGAACACTTGAGAGAATTCCCTATCCCACTGCGAAGTGCCTGAAGGGACAACTCGCTGCAATCGCACTAGACAACCCTTACCTGGGCCCTGAGCAAGTCACTGAAGATGCTTTTGCCGCCTTTGAGAAGGCAACTATCGCTCTTGCAGATCTCGAAGAAGTGGAGATCGAGCGGAAAATTCAAAACTGGACCATTCAAAGCGATATGCTTCTTCGCTGGATACGCCTCAATGAGACTTCTGCACTCTACAAAGAAATTGAGACCATATGGAAAGAAAAAAAGGATCTTTCTGAAACAGCGCAAGAAGTGCAAAAACAATTCTTAGTGAAATATCCAAGAACCATTGGATTTGCAAAAGAACTCGAAACGCATATGTGGATCTATCTCAAATACTTTTGGTATACAAAAACATTTGAAGAAAAGACAGCCACTTATGACCGGCTTATCAAATGGCACAAAGAGCTCTTGAAAAGCCAAAACCTCTCTCCACATGAGATCATCGAAAAAATCGAAAAGCTCTGCAAGAAAAGAATTCCTCTAATGCCCTTTAACCGAGCGCGAACGCAAACCATTCTGTTCACAGAAGAAGAGGAGTATTCCTACTAAAATCAAAGGAATACTCAAAAACTGTCCCATATCCAAAAAAGACCCTTTTGCGAGCAGTGCGCTCTGAGGACTTTTGACAAACTCGATAAAAAAGCGGAACACAAAAGTCCCAATGAAGAAAAGTCCCGACGTTTTTCCCAGGCGATACATTTTAGGCACATTTTTTCGCAAAGACCACAAAACGACAAAAAACACAAAATAAAATAGCGCCTCATATAGCTGGACAGGATGCCGAGGAATCGAAGCACCGCCATCAGCACTGTGACCAAAAATCACTCCCCATGGGACTTTCGTAGCGGTACCCACAATTTCCTGGTTGAAAAAATTCCCAACACGAATAAATCCCCCCGCAAGAAGAGCAGGAATCGACAAGAGATCGAGCATGGCAACCCACGTGAGCATCGGATATTTTTTTCGGAAGCGGACGCAAAAGACCCAGATGCTGAGCAAAATACCAATCACTCCTCCATGGCTAGAAAGACCCCCTTCCCAAAATTTGAAGATCCCTAAGAGATCCTCGCGATACTCCAGAGGACTTTGATAGAAAAGAACATAGCCAAGACGAGCTCCCAAGATCGTCCCAATGACAACATAGAGGCTGATTTTCTCGGCCACCTTTAAAATTTCTTTTTTACGAACCCGATAAGGAGATAAAAATTCTTTTAAAAGCCCTTGGAAAACCATATAGGCAAACAAGAACCCCAGAGCAAAGAAAAACCCATACCAGAGTACGGGTCGATTCAAAATGGGGATATTCCATGTCGTCATGTAACGAGAAGGGTCCCAAAAAATGTAATTAAAAATTTGATTCATACGCAAATACAGTTAAAACTGGAGACATCCTATCTCTCCTTGCCAGTATCTGTCAAATCCCCTACTAAACAATTGTTAAATTTGCTAATATAGTTGTCGAAATGCTTGATAAAAATGTAGATACATATTCTCAAAAAGAAATTGCACTGGATGCAGTGACCTTTACAGGTGCTACTGTTGCAGCAACTTTGGCAAGCAAGGTGCATCTGGTTAATCCTCTATCCGTTGGAACATTCCTTCTCACCGGGGCCAATATCCTTGCCCTAGCGGCAACGAAAAAGGTGCTAGATCACTTCCAAATCGAATCAAAATTTTTGCGCGCTTGTGCAATCATTACCGCTCTGGCTCTGACAACCATTGCCATTCCTTTTGCCGTTAGAACCCTCTGCGGCGCCTCCATAGCCATTCTCAGTCTTGAAGTTGCACTCACAACTACCCTCCTTCACCTCGCCACAAAAGTCGCAACCTACGGACTTTTCAAAGGGGGACTTCTCTTTAAAAACTTTTTCTCTTTCTCCTTTCCCTCAAGCATTCAAGAACTCACCTCCATGCCGCAAAGCCGGCTAGAGAAAGTCAAACAACACTTGCATGATCACCCTGAAAAAACCAAGCAAATTCCCCTCCTATTCCAGCTCACCTTGAATCGACAACTTCAAGAAAATGACCTCGATCCCCTCCCCTTGCAAAATTTTTCCGAAAGAGGAGAAAACTGGACACAGAATCAACTCAAACAGCTTCACAAGGAAGATTTGCATGATCTCCCCCTTGAAAAAAGAGCTGCCGTTGCCGAACTATTCCTCTATCACAATTTTCCTCCGCAAGATCGCCCTTACGAAAAAGACGAACTCCCCGGAATCGATTATGGTACTTTTGACAAGAAATTAAGCGCATCGCAACTCCTTTGGGTGCACCTCATCACTCGACTCAATCCAGAGGCACCCTTATACGATCCCATCGTCAAACAGTTTTACCGCCTTGAGCTCACTCCTCCCCGAGATGCGTGGATCGATCTTCCACTCCCCGCCTCTGCTGGCGAAGTGCAAGGCTTCAAGCCCTGCCAAATCCTTTGGTATGTGAATTTCTTCCAAGCCAAGCCAAAAGAATGGGAAAATCTCTCCCTCCCCATCCAAGAGGCCTTTAACGAGTGTTTTGAAACGCAAAGACCCATTTCCTATGCTCCCCCTAAAGAAGTCCCCTCACTACTAGGAAGAGTGAAGAAAGAAATCACCTGGAAGCGAGCCGCCATTGCCGGTGGGGCCCTCGCAGTTACAGCTCTTCTTGCCACATATTATTTTCGACCTGATCTTTTCCCAAATATCGGATGGCATAAACCCATCGACTTAGCGAAAAATCAACTTCCAGTATCCCAACCAGCTTCCACAGATCCGTTACGAGTGATTCCTTCTCTAACAGAATCCCCTCCCATTATTTCTGCCAAAAACCTCTCTTCTCTCGAGCACCCAGTTTGCTCCCTGGAAGCTCCTCTTCCAGAACCTTGTTTTCCTCCATCTCTCCCTTCAATTGTTTCGGCTCAAAATCTCTCCGTTCCTGAGCAACCATTTTACTCCCTAGAAAATGCTCCTTCAGCTACGAATTTCACTCCCCTCGAGCAGCCTTTTTGTTTTGCAAATCATTCAATTTCTTCAACTCTTTCAAATCCTGAAATACGACCTGAAATTCCGAAACAAATGCATCTCTCCTCGAGAGTTGCCGATTTTGCATCCGGACAATTCAAACGCCTGATGTGGATACTCGCTCCACCAGTTCTTTTGGCCATTCCCTTACTTCTGAGCATTCGGTCCTGCAGAAGAAGAGATCCCGATCCTAGAGAAGAAGTTCCATTCAGACTGCCCGAATCACCTGCTCCAGAAGCTCCGCTAGTGAGCGATAAAGAAGAGCTCATGAAAAGCACTCATGCGCTCAGAATTAAAGTTCCTGGAAAAGGAGAGTATGCTTTTGATCTACGCGATTCAATCATTAAAGATCTTTTTGAGGAGTATCTGAGAAAAGCTGAGAACCATACTGGAATTAGAAAAAAATCACCTCCTTTGAAGATTACCTATGGAGACTTTCCATCCACCTCCCCCATAGTAAGACTCATAGAAGGTGCCGTAAATGAAGGATTTATTGAAGCGGTCCTAAAAGCAATAGAAACTCGCCCATTGCCTCCCGCAAGAATTGGAGAAGAAGGAGGAGGTCTACCCCCATTGCCTCCCGCAGAAATTGAAGAGGAACCTATTGTAATTGATGTTGTGGCAGAAGAAAAAAGAGAATTAAAATGGGATGCAATTAACGCCTATGTTTCTGAACATTGCGCAGATGTTTCTTTTGAAGAAGCAAACCAAAAAATTCGAGAAGGAATTACTCTCATCCAACGACTACTCAGAAAAGAAGAAGTTGAACAAAACGACCTCGAGCGAAAACTTTCCGCAGTCTGTTGGGGACTCATGGCTCACAGCATTTCAAAAGGGCGCCCCTTTGTGGAAGGAACCTTTGACATCCAAGACCCCGAACACCAAATCTTCAATTTTTTCCAGCCTGTTCTATATGGACGAGCTTCTAGCCACTACAGAAAAAGAACGATCGCATTTGAAGAAGGACCCTGGCGAGGGTATGCACATTTTGGACTTGATTTAGGAGATCTTCCTGCAAACAAAAGGACTGTCATGATGGGAAGATTGAAAAACCCAAATCGCACCTACCTGAAGATGGAAAATTGGGGGGCAAATCTCAATTTTCGCACAGATCCACGAGCTCTAGCTAATTGCTCCCATCTAATCGGCCATACACTCGAATTCTTTGCCTCCCAAGCAAAGAGAAACTTGCCTGCAATTTTCGGTGAGGTTGGAGGCGGTTTACATATGCACAAAGAGCATATGCTTCGCGAAGATAAGGAAATGATTGCGAATCTTATTAGAAGAGCACAAGAAGCTGATCCATCAATCTCACCCCCTAGTGCAGCAGCTCTCGATGTACTTGGATTTCAAGAAGCGGTTCCTTTTCTTGCCAGTTTAATCTCCAATCCAAAATTTTCTGAATTAGCCTCTGAAATCCATGCGTATCTTGAACATCTTCATAACAGATGTGATGGCCTTTCTCATCGAAAAGGGGATGAAGCCAGCGTAGACGAATCTATATTGGAATATCACTTACTCACAGCTTCTTCTGCTTCGAGCGCATCTAAAGAGGAAGATAGAGAAGAAATAGAGGGGTTTGAAGCACTTGAATCTTCAGCAGAAGAAGAAATTAAAGATTGGGAAATTGCTTACAATAGACTGTTGAGCACAGATGTTCTCTCCAACCACTCTGTCAAGATCTTTGGCGAGTTTCTAGAAAAAAACCAAAAATGCACCTTTGTCTCAGATCTTCTCATTCCTGGAATTGCCGAGAAACAGCACTATCCAGAAACCTATCTAAAAACGCTCTTTAATGATGCAACAAAGCGAACACGTGCTAATAGCCCCATTTTCATCCCTCTCATTCTCGAAAATCCATCCAAAAGAATCCCCTACATAGGATCCTATTTTCAGGATCATATTGTCGTGCTGACATACCAAAACGGAAACTGGGAATATTACGATTCCCGAGGGGTAAAATTTGAAATCGAAACCCGAAACATTCTTGGGCTAAATATATCTCCTTCGCGACTCCTCGATTCTATTCAAGAAGAAGAAAAACCAGCAGTAGCAAGTAACTTAACTGCACATCTACAAGTATGGGACTGGGTGAATTGTGGCCCCTTTGCCTGTAATTATATGTTGCAGAGAGTCAATAATACACCCCTCAAAGAAATTTCGAAAAAGCCTGCTAAGGATCCCACTGAGATGCGCCGTGAACTTGCTGCTCAATTAAAGAGAAGACATGCTCCTCCTGAGGTGAGTAGAGCTTCTGTTTCTGAAGATATTACAGCACGACTCGATTTTGAACATCCACGATGCCATAGGAAAAGAGCCACCGAACTTCTCAAAGAAAATGCACGGCCTTATATTGTGGGTGAAGAACTTGACAGCGCCCGCATCTTTGCTCAAATTAATATAGATCTTTCAAGACCCGGTGAAGGAGTAAACCAATTTACGCTCAATGACATTGTATACGATGGAACACCAGGAAAAAATGATGCCAATGCCCTTTTCCAAGAACTTCTGAGGACAGGAAGAGCTAAAGAGCAGATTCTCGCTCTCATGACTCTTCTCCAACAAGGCGTATTTGCATCCATTCAGATGGATATTATGAAAGATCTCGATCTCTTAGGCTTTGACTCTGGTTTGAGAATTAACGGAAACGGCGAGTATCTTGCTAAGAGATCCCCAGGAGCCCCCATCCGGCAATACAACATCAGGACAGATGGTAGGAATATTCTTCTCGAATGTTCTATCTCCTTAGAACTATCGGCTAAGGACTCAGATAAAAGGGAAATTGCTCGTGAAGAGCCTTACGGAATACTCGAGGCCTTGGTCCAGCTCGATCTAGATGCAGGAACAGCAAGTGAGAGCTGGCAAGTGAAAGAAGTAATCGAATAACCTAACTCACTTAACACAAACAACTTCCCTCGAAGTTGCGCCCCCGCCCATTTTTTGAAACCTCCTTTTTCTCTATAGGGATCAGCAACCTTCCATAATCTAATAATTTTC
>QIGB01000019.1 GCA_003228815.1 Chlamydiota bacterium
TTTTTTGAACTTTAACTTTGCCTTGGGAAATTGCAAAAGATGGGATTATAAAAATAACGGTTTTCTCTCCCAACAAAACTACCGTGCACCCTCAGGGGGAGGTGAACATTTACTGCAAAAGAGATCACTATTGCATAGAAAGATGTGACACGATATTCTGGTCCTCAAAAACAAGGAAAATATTTATGGCCGAACAAGTAACACTTTCAGTATCAAATCCTTCATTAGTCTTGCACACGTATAAACAAATCATTGCCTTTGGGAAATATCAAGGGTCATGCCAATTATTGGCAACTTTAGAGGTACAGGTTTATCCTACAAAGGCTGAAATCGAAATCGTTTTTAAAGATTTGTCCACTTTGACAAAAGAAACACAAGAAGACATAAAAAAACGTTTTCAGGCAGATGTAGAATTATCACCCGGTTCTCCAATGTTTGCACAAATTAACTTCCCGCTGCATTCTCGAAAGGATCTTATTCAAGCAGGCAAAGATAAATCGCTGATTCGCTCAGGGCCAGATGATTTTCAATTTCCTTTTGTTACAAGTTTGAAGTATGACATTAAGAGCTTAACGAAAAGAGAGGGTCTGTCTAATGAGGAAAAAAAATTCGTTGAGTATGCCCAATCTGCAACGGAAAAACGTTTTCCCAACGTAACAAAAACCGGAAACAAAAAGATGTTTTAAGGAAGGAATGATTTAATGGCTTCAGCAACAACCCTATCAGTCACAGATCCCGAATGGATATTACATCAATATCAACAACTCATTGCTTTTGGGGAACACAAAGGGCCAGTCAAATTGGTAGCAACCCTGAAAGGGGATGTTTGTCCTTCAAAGGCTAAAATCCAAATTGTTTTTAAAAAATTCGATCTTTTGCCTGATGAGATAAAAAGAGACCTACACGGACGATTTCAAGTAGATTTTGATGAGAAATTTCCTGGAGATCCTGTGTATCATCTAATACCAGGGCCTTTAGGAACTCGAACAGGACTTTCCTATGAAGACGAAAATCTATCGCTTTCCCGCACGGGTGAGCATGAATATCATTTTCCCTTGGTTACAAACTTAGAGTACGACATCAAAAACCTTCAATCAAAAGACGGGCTTTCAGAAGAAGAAAGAGCATTCATCGATTCGATTCAAGAGGAAGCTCAAGCACGTTTCCCTAACGCAGCAACCAAGAGTGAATCCGTTTCGCGCCCAGAACACTTGTCCCTATGGAGTCGGGTTTGGAAGATCGCTGTCCTCGTTACTGCAGCGTTTTTTGCAGCCCTTGCCATAGCGGTGATCGTTTATGCAACTCTCCCCTTCTCTGCTCAGCTCACCACAGTTTCCACTCTCGTTTTTCTAGGAGCCTTGCCCATCTCATTTTTAGTTTTCAAATATTTTTGGGATACAAAAGGCTGCTATACAAAGAAAGCTCTGGCCTCAACTTCTGTTGAGGAATCAGTTTCATCAACAAAAGAAGCAGATGCTCGCGCCAGATCTGCAAGAAGGAGAAGAAGGAGAAGAAGGAAATCTTCTTCAGCAGGACAGCCTGAGCGTTTTTTTACAAGTTATAATGAAGATGAAGTAAGCACCACAAGGAAAGTATGTAAGCTTGCCGTTGCTTTTATTGTTCTAGCAGCGGTCGCGCAACCTTTTTTTGTGAAGCTTTATTCACAGAATTAGAAGAAAACCAAACACATTTTTACAGGGAAATCCTTTTTCTACACCAGAAATCACGCTTTCTGTATCATTTTGGTTATGAGGTTTTTTGAACAGATTACGCAGTTGCCTCCAGACCCCATTTTCGGTCTGAGTGCAGCTTTTAAAGCAGATCCTCGTCCCAATAAACATTCCTTTATCGTGGGCTATTTTTGCGATGAAAATTTGCAGACGCCTCTCTTGGATTCGGTAGTAGAAATCGAAAGACGCCTTGCTGAAGAAAAGCACAAGCGGGAGTACTTACCCATCGATGGAGATCCCGAGTATGTAGAAGCCATTGCAAATCTGGTCTTCGGCAAAACAGAGGAGCGGATTTGTGGAGCCCAAACCATAGGAGGAACTGGAGCTTTATTTTTGGCTGGAAAACTCGCCAAGCTTTGGACTGATCAAATTGCGATTTCCAATATCACATGGGCCAACCATTGGAAGATCTTTACCCTTGCAGGACTTCAAACTCCCAAATATCCCTACTATGAGAAGAAAGAGCTGCAATTTGAGAAAATGGTCGAGCACTTCTCCACCCTTCCCGAGAATAGCTGCGTTCTTTTGCATGCCACATGTCATAACCCCACCGGGTTTGATCTCACAAAAGATCAGTGGAAGAGACTTCAGGAAGTAACAGAAAAACATCATCTCTTCCCAATTTTTGATTTGGCTTATCAAGGCTTTGCAAGTAATCCTGAGGAGGATGCTTATGGGCCTAGGCTGTTTTTGGAGAAAGGGGGAGAATTTGCGCTTACCTATTCGTGTGCGAAGAATTTTTCTCTCTATGGAGAAAGGGCAGGCGCTTTGTTTGTTGTTGGTGAATCTCCTCAAAAAATCAAAGCCCTTCGAACCCAGTTAAAAGCCTTCATTCGAGCTTCCTATTCCAATCCTCCTGTCCATGCGGCCTCAATTGTGAAGGGGATTTTGCAAGACGGCGTACTTCAGGGGAAATGGCTCTCTGAATTGGCTGCAATGAGAGAGCGCGTTCAAAAAGTGCGAAACGAATTTGTCGATCTGATGGTCAAAAAAGATCCTGAAGGCAATTGGGAACCGATTCGAAAGGGGAACGGACTATTCTGCTATAGCGAACTTTCCAAAACAGCTGTTGAGACACTTCGCGAAAAACACGGATTTTACATTGCCGGAGATGGACGAATCAATGTGACTGGAATCAGTCAAGAAAATATCGAAGCCTTCACAGATGCAATCGTTTCATCGAAATGAAGAAATACTGGATATTACTAATCCTTTTTCTCTTTACACTTCTCACCCTTCCAGAGAAGGGTTCCAATCAAATGCGCAAATTCGCAGTGAGTGCCATCGCTCCTTGCTGGGATTTTCTTCATCAAAAAACAGAAGCTGCATCTGAAGAAGGAGATCTTCTTGCTCTAGAAAATCAAGTTCTTCGCGGCGAAGTACAGCGACTCAAAAAATTGACAGCATCCCATGACGATTTGCTGCGAGAGTTCCAACAACTTCTCTTTTTTGAAAATCAATCAGAAGACCCCTTTTTCGAAAGGCGGGGGCGTTATCTTACGCAGATTCTTTCGAAACAGCTTCAAGCTCTTCCTGCTCGTGTAGTTTTTCGAGAGCCCGTGAATTGGAGCAGCACTTTGTGGTTGAGTGTGGGAGAGAAAGATAATCAAGCTCTCGGAAAAATCATTGTCGAAAAAGACAGCCCCGTCGTTGTGGGAAAAGCGATTGTCGGTGTGGTTGAAGAAGTGGGACAGACCCGCTCACGCGTCCGTTTGATCACAGACGAAAGACTTTCTCCTTCGGTGCGTGCTTTGCGAGGTGGAGAACAAAACAGAATCCTCGCAAAACAACTCAAAGAACTTGCTGAAGTCCTTTCTAGAAGATCCGATTTAGGTGGATCACAAGAAATGACAAAGATTTTGATAGCCTATCTCGAAACCTTACCTTTGGACCAGAAAGATCTGTATTTAGCAAAAGGAGAAATCCGCGGGGCAAATCGCCCTCTCTGGCATATTTCAGGGCAAAAATTAAAAGGGATTGGTTTTCATTACAATTGCTTTGATGAAGAAAAAGAGGCGCATATCTTACGAGAACACGGATCAGAACAACCTTTTATTCAAGTCGGCGACTTGCTTATTACAACAGGAATGGATGGGATTTTTCCCCCTGATTTGCATGTAGGAACTGTGACAAAGATCTTTCCAATGCAGGAAGGGGGCACTTCTTATGCTCTTGAAGCAATTCCACTTGCCTCTGATCTCAACACCTTGACAGAAGTTTTCGTTTTACCCAAGGTCCCGTAGACTCTGTTAAGATCAGTCTCTTTTGACAAAATCCGGTCATACCCAGTATACTTTGGCACCATAGAAACCCGAACGGGTGTAATAACTCTCAAACGAGGAGCTAGCAATATGAAAAAGTATTTCGGATGGATTTTTGTACTGATGACATCATTGACAATGGTTTCAGCTTATGCTGCGGATCAAGTTACAGAAGACAATGACGATGAAATTGCTGTAATCATTGAAGATGATGATCTTGATGATCAAGGTGAAGAGTAAGACTTCCCAAGGCCCTGCAATAGCAGGGCCTTAATTTTTTCTCCCTCGTATTTGGCAAAAGCCTCCTCATACATTTGTTTGCGGGCATCAGAAAGTTCCTCTTGTGCATTTGTCAGCCCCCCTTCATAAACTTCTCCACACCGTTGCAATCTTCCTCCTTTCTTCAGAAAAAACATCGGCCGATCATAAGCCAAAAAATCATAGCCAATCGAAGAAAAGTCCCCCAAATAGATATCCGTTTTTTCTAGAATAGGGTAGATGGGAGGAAAATCGAGAATGAACCGCGCCTGATGTTCATACATTCCAATGATCCGATGAAAAGCAGCCGGATCATTTTCTTCCAAAAGAGGGTGGAGTTTGATCAACAGGTTATATGATTCACAGTGAGTCAGAATAATCTCACCTGCCTTTTCAAAAAACGAAGTCGAAGTGGCTTTCGTTTCCCAAGTAGGGGCATAAAGAACCGTCTTTTTCTCCTCACGAAAGAGATCCTTCGTAAGAGCATCAAAATGAGCCTGATGCTTTTTGTAAAACCAATAACGAATATTTCCGATTTCAATTACTTCTCCGCCAGATTTCTCCTTTCGCATTTGTGGTCCATAGATCAGATCAATGTCTTGAGAAACAGGAAGACCTAGCATCGCCTCTTTGTCAGAGTTTCCATGTGGGCTGAAAATAAAGCGGATCTGCTTTCCATATAACATTTCGAGAAGAGGCTGGAGCTGCATGGCCCAAAATTTTCCACAGGTGATGATGGCATCGAAATGATGGGCAATATAGTCGAGAGTCAGATCTTCTAAAGAAATATATTGAAAGGCGACCATGGGGTAAAATTTCTTCCCCAACCCTTCATGCTCTGGCTCCGTCACAATTAAAGGAATTTCCAATAGATAACAGAGGGGAGCGAGGTGATCTAAATGGGTAGTAGGCCCAGTGCTGATAGCTACAAACATGTATTCAATTATAGGGCAAAGTTCAGAGAAGAAAAAGCACTAATGTCAAGCCGCTTTACATCGAACGTCTCTTCATAGAGGGTATTAGTGGGAGGGGGCTTTCTGAGTTCTTCTTTACAGATGGCAAAAAGACTCGAGTATTCCTCTTGGGGCACATACCTTCCCGCCTTTGTCAATTCAGATCGAGTCAGCAGAATCATCGGCCTCTTGAATGCGAGAAAATCATACCCAATCGAAGACATGTCCCCAATAAAGAGATCTGTTTTTGCAAGAAGAGGATAAATAGGTGAAAAATCTTCAATCAATTGAACCCCGCCTTTTCGTAAAAGCCCAATTTCTTCAGGGAATTGTTGATAAAGATTTGGGTGCAATTTGACCATAAGAGAAAATGCTTTTGGAGCCTCTAGAAGAAGAGGCCAAATCTTTGGAAAAGAGGAGTTGTTTTCTTGATCTTGCCAGGTAGGTGCATACAAAAGAGAAGGCTTTTCCGAGGTGGACAATAGAGAGTCAAAAAACTTTTTGTGCTTTTCATAGTAGAAGAGCCGGTAGTTACCCAGCCTTTTTGTCGGAGCCGTCACCCCTTTTTCTTTCAAGAAAGCCTCGATGCGAGGACCGTACGTGAGAAGGAGCTCTTCCTCTTTTAGTGCTTCCATGAAAAGAGAATTGCGCCCCTTGTCTGAATTGCCATGTGGGCACCAAATCGTACGAATTTTTCTGCGTTGCAAATGCTGGGCGAAAAAAAAGACCTCATCAAATAAGACCCGAGGAGTCGAGTAAATAATGGTGTCAAAAGAAGAAACCAGCTTTTCGGGAGTTTCATTCGGATCCCAAAGAAAAATTTTAACGTCGGGGTAAAATTTTTCTGCCTCTATAGCGAGCTTTTGCTCTGTAAGGATCAAAGGAATCTCGAGCAAAGCGCAGAGAGGAGCGAGATGATCGAGATGATGGAACTCGGGTCCGTAAATGAGTCCAGCGACAGCCATACAGAAAGTTTATCCCTTCTGAGTAAAGGTAGCAACTCGAGTTTTTGGGCGTATTTTGTGCAAGGGATGGGGGTAAGGGCAAAAGAGGGGTGCTTTTTTCTTTTGATTCCTCTGGTGGAAAAGAACTTCATTCCGGCAGTTTTGGAGGTTGATCCGATCAAGAAGAGCGATGAGTTGATCGAGTTTCGAGAGGATTTCACAACTGGACTCCTCATTATGGGGGAGCATTTCCTTTTTCTCTAATAGAACCGCGCATTTCGTCAGTTCAACCGTGGCATCCATGCGGGAAAAGCGTATGTGCCTCAAAAGGACGATTTGATCAGATCTTTGACACATCACCTTAGCCCATGTGGCATGATCATTTTCTAATAGAGAAAGTTCCTCTTGATGGAGATTGGCCAATACCTCACGCATCATAGAGATTTCCATCTTCAGAGAAGAATTGAGGGTTTTATGGGCGTTTTCCCATTTTTGCTTGCTTGAGATTTCCTCTACAATCATTTTATACTCCAGGATCTTTCATTTAGCACGAGGCGTATCCATTTCACAAGAAAGAAATTTTCATCGAGTACTAAAATATTAAGCAACAATCCTATGAAAAAAGCAATCGAGACTCTAAAAAATTGGTTTCAACAGGAAAAGAGAAATTTTCCGTGGCGCAACTCCCCGAGTCCTTATGCCGTTTGGATTTCAGAAGTGATGCTCCAGCAGACAAGAGCAGCAGTGGTCATCCCCTATTTTGAAAGATGGATGAAACGTTTCCCCTCTATTCAAAGCCTAGCCGATGCCACTGTTGACGAAGTGATCAAAATGTGGGAAGGACTCGGCTATTACTCCCGAGCAAGAGCCCTGCACGAAGGAGCTCGCTATGTCGTCGCCCATTATCATGGAAAGCTCCCTTCATTGCCCCACCACCTCCAAAAAGTCAAAGGTCTGGGTTCCTATACCATTGGAGCCATTCGAAGTTTTGCTTTTCATCAAAAAGCCCCCGCAGTCGATGGAAATGTCATGCGGGTCATCTCCCGCCTTTATTGCTATGAAGAAGAGATCGATCAACAGTTAGCAAAAAAACAAATCCAAAAGAAAGTTAAGGAGCTCTTGCCAGATACAGAGCCTTGGGTCATTATGGAGGCGTTGATAGAACTCGGAGCAACAATTTGCGTAAAAAACCCCCAATGCGAAAAATGCCCCATGCAGGAAATTTGTGAGGCTGATCGAAGAGGAAAAGCAGAGCAGCTTCCGAGGAAGAAAAGAAAAGAGCAAACCATTTTGCTTCAGCGCTCCGTTTTCGTGATCTATCATCAAAGAGAATTCCTCATTCAAAGGCAGGAGGGAAAAAAAGTAATGGCCGGTCTCTATGAGTTCCCCTATTTTGATAAGGAAACCACAGCCCCTTCTTTCTATCCTGGAAAGTTACACAAGAAGCAAAAATGCAAAGAAGTAAAGCATACCTTTACCCGTTATAGAGCCCGCCTTTTTCCCACCATTTGGGAAGCAGAAGAAAAAAAAGAAGTAGAGGGATTTCTTTGGGCATCCTCAGAAAAAATGAAAACATTCCCTTTTTCTTCTGGTCATCGAAAAATCTATCAAGAGCTCATGGAGGAACATGCGAATCTTACATACAGAAAGTTCTAATGGTTGGGGAGGACAAGAGATGCGGATCTTGCGCGAATCCGAAGGGATGCGCGTTCGAGGTCACGAGATCGTGATGGCAGTTGCAAAAGGTGGGGGACTCGTTCAAAAAGCCCGCGATGCTGGTTTTACCGTCTACGAAATAGAATTCAAAAAAAGAAAAACCCCCTTTGTCCTGTTGCAACTCATAAAAATCCTCTCAAAGCATAAAATCGACCTTGTCAATACCCATTCCTCTTTGGACGCATGGCTTGGCGGTGTGGCCGCACGGGCAGCTAGAAAAAAAGTCGTCCGCACCCGTCATTTATCGACGCCCATTCGAAAAGGACTCAACAGCCGTTTGCTTTACAACACTTTAGCCGACTTTGTTGTGACCACTTCAAGTCGCATCATTATTCCGATTGTCAAACAATCCGGCCTTCCCGCGGATCATTGTCGCCTCGTTGCCACCGGAGTCGAGCCCGAAAAACTGCAAGCCGGAATCGAAGAAAAGATAACATTTCGAAAACAATTAGGACTAAACGAAGAAGATTGCCTTGTGGGCACCGTTTGTATTGTCCGCTCCTGGAAAGGAATCCAAGATCTCATGAAGGCAGCCCATCTGTTGCGCGACATCAAACAAATCAAATGGGTCATCATCGGAGGAGGTTATGTAGATCGGTACAAAGGACTCGCTGCGGAACTGGCTCTTGATGGGATCCTCCATTTCACAGGACATCTCGATGACCCTTATGCAGCGATTGCAGCACTCGATATGTTTCTTCTTCTCAGCACAGCAAATGAAGGGATTTCTCAAGCCTGTTTACAAGCTGCCTATTTAGAAAAACCCCTCATCACAACCACCGTTGGCGGCCTTCCTGAAATCTGTCGAAATCAAGATACAGGAATCTTAGTTCCCCCCTCTTCCCCAAAAGACGTTGCTGCAGCAGTACTCTCCCTATATGATGAGCCCGAGAAAAGAAAATTTTACGGAAAGCGGGCGCATCAGCTTGTTGAAAATAAATTCACCATGAAGCATACCCTAGATCAGATGGAACAAGTCTACCAAAAGATTCTTTGATGGTTCATTGTCACACTCCTCAAGAAAAAAAAGCCTTTCCCTGGCTTCTCACTCGCACCGTGGTAGCCATCGTTTGCTCCTTCCCACTACTTCTCCACATGTTTGGATTGAAAATCCCCCTTGGAATCCAAGGAATCCTCGCGACCATCGTCCAATTCTTTTCTGGTTGGCCATTCTATGTGGGAGCCATTTGTGGACTGAAAAAAAAATCCGCGAATATGGACACCCTCGTTGCCCTCGGCACGACAGCGGCCTACCTCTTTAGTTTTTATACTATTTTCATCGATCCAACCCGAGGCCTTTACTTTGAGACCAGCAGCGTCCTCATCACCTTTATCCTCATTGGGCGGATGATGGAAGAAAAATCCAAAGAAAAAGCCGCAAGCGGTATGCATGCCCTTTTAGAAATGCAACCCGATATTGCACGAGTCAAACGGAGAGACTCATTTATTGATATCCCTGCCGAGGATGTGCAAGTAGGAGACCTCTTCATGACAAGGCCCGGTGAAAGAATCGCCGTCGATGGAGAAGTCGTTGAAGGAGTATCTGCAGTTGATGAATCGATGCTCACAGGAGAGAGCCTCGTTATCGAGAAAGAACCAGGTGACCTAGTCTTTGCTGCCACCGTCAATCAACACGGCAACGTCATCGCCAAAGCAACCAAAGTCGGCAAAGATACCGCACTTTCTCGCATCATTGCCCTCGTAGAAAATGCCCGCAAAACCAAAGCTCCCATCGAACGCCTAGCAGATACCGTTTCCGGCATCTTTGTTCCCTTTGTCCTCATCATCTCACTCCTCACCTGGATCCTCTGGATTCTCATAGAAAAAAATGGAATCGAAGGACTCATCAGTGCCGTTGCCGTTCTTGTCGTAGCCTGTCCCTGCGCCCTTGGTCTTGCGACACCCATTGTGATTCTCGTAGCCTGCAGTCGCGCGGCGCACATGGGCATCTTCATCAAAAACGCCGCAGCCATAGAAAAAGCCCAAAAAATCAAAACCCTCGTAATCGACAAAACCAATACAGTAACCGAAGGGACCCTCAATGTAGAAAAAGCAGAGATCAATGAAGATTACTTTCCCATCGTCAAAACCCTTGCAGAATATTCCGAACATCCCGCATCGCAAGCCATCCTCAAATTTCTAGAGCAAAAAAACATCCCCTCCCTTCCAGCGATGAGCGCATTTCGAGCCATACCAGGGCGTGGAGTCAGCGGTTATTTTGATGATCGTAATTATTTTTTAGGCTCGCCAAAACTCCTAGAAGAAAGAGACGTCTCTATCACAAGACTTCATGAACCAAGCCGAGAAGAAAGTGGCATGATCGTAGCGCTAGGACCGACATTGAGCAGTTTGTAAAAATGGAATTTTGATTTACGCTTTTGCTTGCTCAAACATGAGGAGGCAATATGTCCACAGAAGCAACAGATGTCATGGTAGAACGAATAGATCATTTAGGAATCATTGGTGGGATTATTCATGATCTCAAAATTATTGAAAAAATAGACGGAAGAATTCCATCCGATGCAAGAGAAGAAGTGACGACAGGAGAAGCCGTTGCTGCGATGATTATCAACGGGCTGGGTTTCTCAGATAGACCCCTCACCCTGACTCCTCAGTTTTTTGAAAACAAAGCATTGAGCAAACTTTTTCGAGAAGGGGTTATGGCGGATCATTTTAACCGGTTTAAATTGGGACGAGCTTTAGATGACTGTCACGCTTGGGGGTGTGACGCACTTTTTACAGAGCTCAGCATGGAAATTTGTCGACAGGAGGGAGTCGATACAAAATTTAACGGCTTGGATACGACGACATTTTCACTGACTGGAGAGTATGATACCGAATGCGATGAGCACACCATAGAAATTAAACATGGTTATTCCAAAGATCACCGCCCGGATCTCAAGCAAGCAGTACTGGAGCTAGTCTGTACCCATGATGGAGGTGTCCCCATCATCAGTAAAAGCTGGGATGGGAATGCCTCTGACACAAAGATCTTTCGCAAGAGAGCAAAATCTTTGATGAACAGCTTTAAAGAAGCAGAGACTCCCCGTTATTTAACCGCTGACGCAAAGCTCTATGATCGAAAAACGATCGAAAGCTATCTCGGGGAAGTGCCCTTCATCACTCGCGTTCCTGGAAGCATTAAACTTGAGCACGAGACTATTCAACAAGCACTTCAGACACCGCTTAATAAGTGGCAAACTTTGGATGAAAAAAATCGTTGTTTGAGCTTTGAATTGAACCACTACGGACTCGATCAGCGCTGGATTGTAGTGTGTTCTAAGGAAGCTCGAGAAAGAGCCGAAAAGACTGTCGAAAAAAGGTGTCAAAGAGAGCAGAAAGAGCTGAAAAAGCGCCTTGAAAAACTTGTAAGACAAGAATACTCTTGCCGAGATGATGCGCTAAAAGCTCTAAGAGAGCATGGGAAAAAAGCTAACTTCCACCAAATTGTCGAAGAAGAGATCAAAGAGAAGAAAAAGTACCTGAAGAAAGGACGTCCTGGTTCCGATACTTCTTATAAAATTCTCTACCAGATAAAGGGGCGAATCGAAACCATAGCGGAAAAGAAAAAACATGCCATAGAAAAAGCGAGCTGCTTTGTCATTGCCACCACGGTTCCCTTACAAGAGCTCACCAATCTAGAGGTCGTCAAAGCTTACAAGAATCAAAACGGTAGCGTTGAAAGAGGTTTTCGATTTTTGAAAGATCCTCTCTTATTTACCTCATCGCTATTTGTAAAAAAACCTTCGAGAATCATGGGCCTGCTGATGGTAATGACTCTAGCTCTCTTAGTTTATGCCATAGCACAGAGAAGATTGCGCCAGGCCTTGAAAAAAATGAGGGAAACGTTGCCCAATCAGATTCGGCAAGAAACCCAAAAGCCTACGTTGCGGTGGGTTTTTCAACTACTCGGGGGAATAGAATGGGTTGGGTTCACAACAGGAGCAGCCGTGCAGAAAGTGATGACAGGGATGACGGATCTAAAAAAGCGCATACTTTCGTACTTTGGAGCTGCCGTGCGGAAAATCTATGAATTGGAAACAGAACCTGCTCTACCCATGGATCCTCTATGAAACTGCTCAATGTCGGCTAGGAGTCAACAAAATCACCTTGGGATACTTTGTCCTTTCCGATCAGATCAGAGAAGGGAGTAAAGAGGCTGTCCTTGCCCTCAAAAACATGGGCATAGAGACCATCATGCTCACAGGGGACAGACAAAAAGCCGCTCGAAAAGTAGCCGACCAACTTGAATTTGATTCCTTTGAAGCAGAAGTCCT
>QIGB01000068.1 GCA_003228815.1 Chlamydiota bacterium
AAGGATTCTAACAAAAATGCGTATGGAAGAAAAATTAAAGTTTTATGCCACGTAAAAATTTAGCCTTTAGCAGCAATTTCTGACACGCCAGTTCCTAGCTCGGAAATATTCAAATATTATAAAGAATCAGATGATACTCAAATAGCGATTCTGGCTCACGAGATCTCTCATCTCAAACACAACGATGGGGCATGGATGTTTATTATTGCACTCGTAACCATTGTCGCATCTACTGTCTTCCTGTGGTATGTCTTACCGATGGCGATGGTTCCCTTCGCGGGATATTTAGTGACTGTGCAAAAATAACTTACCAAACTTGAGGTATGACAGTATAATTCCACTCTGGGTGAAAAGAATCTCCAACTATGTTTAACGCTTTAATCTCTTCGTCGGAAACTTGTATACCGGGCTCATAATCATTTTCGTCTAGTATGGCCATGATTTCCAGCCCGGAAGAAGTTTTTGTAGCGCCTATTAGACTCACGACAACTTCTTTAGAAATTAGGGGGCGTCCGCGCCAATTTTTGGAAATATAGCTGAACATTTTGTGTTCAATTTTATTCCATTTACTTGTCCCCGGAGGAAAGTGCCTGACATGTATCTTTAGCCCTGTTTCATTGGATAACAATTGCAGCTCTCGCTTCCATAATTTTACTCGATAACCATTACTCCCTCCGCAATCAGCGGTAATAAATATTTCATCCACATTTTGGCTATTGTATACAATCTGACCCATCTTATACCACCAGCTACGGATGGCGTTTACTGCAAATTGAGCGGTATCACTACTGATTCCAACCGTTTGTTAAGTCCTATATCGTAAATTCCATAGGGAGCAACCTTTCCCAGTTTCTTATCTGGAAAATCATATGTATTAACTCCCAACGGTTTTCCTTTTTGATGATATTCACGCCCATTATTTTTGAATTCACCAATATTTTCTTTCTTTTTTGCATCCACTGAAATTGCTGGTTGATTTCGATTAATTGCGTTTTGAACGCTAGCATTGATAAACTTGAACTGATCATCTCTATCTGCATGTGATGCTTTTTCAAGGGTTTTCTTGTTTGTCTGCAGAACTATATCCCAACTCTTTTAGTAGGGTGCCCGCAGTGCGAAAAGCTATCGAATATCCTTGACGTTGGAGCTCACTTGCGAGGTTACGCAAACTCTTCGATGTCCATTTTAAGGAAGTTTCTGGATCTCCTTTGGCAGTTGGTTCAACCAAATTATCAAGAGCTTGTAACAAGTCTGGGGATAATTCGGTTTTCTTTTTTCTACCACCACCTGGCTTGCGTACTCCTTTTGGTCGTTCACATGCATCGTTAGCTAGATTTTGCAAACCATTACGGATTGTTCGATCTGAAATACCTGTTGCTTCAGATACTAGAGTAATCCCTCCATAACCATATGAAAGCGCTTCGCTCGCAGCCCAGAGTCTCCTTCCTCTTTCAGTAAGGCAATCTTGCATTGCAAGAAACTTTCTGCGAACCTGCTCAATCTCATGTTTTCGCTCCTGTGGTCTCATGTTTCATGTATAGCATTTTTCTCAAAAGTTCGGTAGGTTATTTTTGCACAGACCCTTAGGCCAGATTCCATGTTTAGCAGCTATCTTCATTCGAAGTGTCTATCAAGAACGTGCAGCTGATAGGGAAGCATCAAAATACATGACAGATGATCAAAAACGATCATTGGCTGACTGGTTTGAAAAAGTGCGGCAAAGACAACTTGACTACCGCAATGAAGAAGGACTGCCTTGGCTGACCCAGCTATGGCGGAAATGCAGGGTAGATAGCGAAGGGAATGCTCTTCTCGGTAGACTCACTCATCCTTCATTCGCTGAAAGGATCCAATATTTCCGAGGACAAATAAAAGATGGATCAAAGAAAAGATCACCTTTTGCTTCTGTTCCTAGTGCTCTGTCATGATTAAAATTTAGGACGCAAACTAAAATCAATTTACCCTAAAATCAAAGACTGACAGGGCACTAGCTTTGCTGGAGGATAAAACACACTTGTTATATCAAAAGCTTCAAGCCATCAAAGGCCATTTGCACATGACACTTAAGATTGCACTCTTCTAAGATATCTTGATGGAGTTGGAGTTTGTCGAGAAGATCGCTATCGATATTTTTGGGATCGTGGTGGGTGACGATCCAATCTTTGATTTCTGCATATTTGCAGAGTAGAGTGCCATTGGGGATGGAACTCTGGCTCCATCCCACACGTCTTTGATATTCGAGAAGAATAGACTACATGCCACCACCCGAACCACCACCAACATCGCCACCACCACCATCGCCACCGACAAAGTTAGGCGTGGAAAAATTCTGTATTCTTGGAAGAACAATGTGATCTAGTTTCATTGAGTCCTCTGCAGTTAAAACAGAATAAGTTTTTCCTTTTTCTTGATCATTCTTTGGAATGAATGTTTGCTGTGGTGATCCAAAATCTGCGATACGCATAATAACCTCCTTAAGGTTGATGCATGAGAAAGAGAATACTGTATTTGAAATTTTTTAGCAAAAGCTATTGAGGTACGAAAAAGATGAATTCTGGGATCAGCCTTCTCATGAAAGGTATAATGGGAACTCCCAAACCAACGAGACAGAATGGAATGCAACCTTATATAAGAATCTTCAACCCATCAAAGGCCATTTGCACATGACACTTAAGATTGCACTCTTCTAAGATATCTTGATGGAGTTGGAGTTTGTCGAGAAGATCGCTATCGGTGTTTTTGGGATCGTGGTGGGTGACGATCCAATCTTTGATTTCTGCATATTTGCAAAGTATAGTGGCATTGGGGATAGAAGAATGGCCCCAACCAACACGTCTTTGATATTCGAGTGGGGTATACTGCGCTTCGTGGATGAGCGTATCGCATCCTTTGAAGAAATCGATGATATTTGCGTGGGATTGGATGAGCGTGTGATCTTTTCCTATGGCATTGGGATTGCCGTGATAGCCCATGAACATCTCGTTGTCGGTCACATAACCGTACGTTTTTCCGCCCACATGAATTTTGAAGCAAAGGGTTGCTCCTGGATGGAAGGCATAATGGGAATCGATTGTGATGTCGCCAATTGAAACGGGATGTCCATCGCGTAAATCATTGAAAGAGATTTTTGCTCGGATGTCTTCGAGGCGGACTGGGAAGTAGGCAAGGGCGAGCATGTCCGTGAAAAGCTCACGGGTGGGCTTTTCAAAACCGACGGGAGACCAGATCACAATTTGGACATCGGGATCGTAGATGGGATCAAAAAAAGGGAATCCCGTCACATGATCCCAGTGGGTATGACTCAAAAAAATGTGAATCGTCTTTTGTTTTTCTTTATCTAGAATCTCACCGAAGGGACGGATCCCGGAACCTGCATCAATGATGAGCATGTCTTCGCCATGCCGCACTTCCAGACAGGCGGTATTCCCTCCAAAGCGGATGAATTCATGTCCGGAAACGGGATTCGAACCCCGCGTTCCCCAAAATTTGATGTAAGAGTTGCGATCATGTGCCTTCGGTTCATAGATGGGATGTTCTTCCGTTTTGGGAGTTTCCTGGGGGGAAGAAGAATCGGGCATGAGCGTCCCTTCAAAAAAACGGTCAAAAAGAATGTAGAGGAAGGGGAGTTCGAAGGGTTTTGGGAGAAAATAGTCGACTCCTTCTTTGATGGCGGCCGTGACGTTTTGGATCATGGAATTGTTCGAAGAGAGGATGACGCCAAGACCTTCGGAAGCGGGACTCTTTCGGATCCTTTTGAGGAGTTCAATTCCGTGCATTTCTGGAAGGAGTAAATCGATAAAAACGAGATGGGGTTTAAACTCGCCAATTTTTTCTAAAACTTCTTCACCACACGAGGCAACTGCAAAGACATAGTGCTCATTGCCCGGACTACTTTGGATTTTCTCGAGCAAGGTTTTGTCTGCATCTGCAAGAAGTATTTTTTGCACGCTCTTCTATCCTTTTTTGGGTGAATTGACAAGGACCCGACGAGGTCTTGCCCCTTCTTGAGGTCCAATCACTCCGTTGATTTCTAACTCGTCCATGAGTGATGCTGCTCTAGCGTACCCGATTTTCAACTTCCTCTGCAAAAACGTAGTCGATGCTGTTCCCGTCTCAACCACAATCGAGAGCGCTTCATCGTACAAGCTGTCTTTGCTTTCATCGGGGACCCCCGCCAAAATACTGAGGTCTTCTTTGGGCATCGTATCAAATGAAGGAATTAAGTAGTTCGGGGGAGCTTGATCGCAAATGAATTTGATGACCTGATTGATTTCTTCGTCGTTGATATAGGTTCCTTGTGCGCGGATCAGATTGGAGGAACCAGGGGGCAGAAAGAGCATGTCTCCATTGCCGAGCAAGCTCTCGGCTCCGGTTTCATCCAAAATAATTTGTGAGTTGATCCGAGAAGCCACCTTAAAGGCGATGCGAGTAGGAAAGTTTGCCTTGATGAGCCCCGTGATCACCTCCCGCGAGGGCCTCTGCGTTGCTAAGATGAGATGAATACCGACAGCACGCGCCATTTGTGCAATGCGGGCAATCGGTGTTTCGAGATCAGAACTCGATGCCATCATAAGATCGGCAAATTCATCAATGATTGCGACGAGCTTGGGCATTTTCTCGGGGATTTCAATACTTAAGGATTTTTCAAATTCCAGATTTCTCTTTCTCGCGTTGAAGGCAATGATATTGCGCAAGCCCAACTGTTTGAGAATTTCATAGCGCGATTGCATTTCCTTTACGAGCCAGCTCAGAGCTGCATATGCCCCATGCGCCTCGGTAATCACAGGAGCAATCATATGCGGCAGGTTGGTATAGCTTGTCAGTTCCACTTTTTTCGGATCGACCATGAGAAGTTTGATTTCATCGGGCCGCGCATTCATCACAATCGAGAGGACAATCGTGTTGATGCAAACTGATTTTCCAGATCCCGTTGCCCCTGCAATGATGCAGTGGGGCATCTTGGCCAAATCGCTCATTACTAGCTCACCGCTCACCGTTTTTCCAAGCAAAATGGGGATCTGCGCCTTTTGTCGACTTTGCTGATAATGGATAAGCAGCTCTTTGAAACTGACCTCTTGCTGGATGATCGAGGGGATTTCAATTCCGACCGCTGCCTTTCCGGGGATGGGAGCGATGATCCGGATCGAGCGGGCTTGCAAGTTGAGGGCGATGTCATTTTCTAACGCTTTGATCTTTTGCACCTTCACCCCTACGGAGGGCTGCACCTCAAAAGAAGTGATGGTCGGACCACAGTGGATGTCTCCAACCTTGGCTTCGATCCCAAAACTCAAGAGTGTCTCTTCAAGCCGCTGCGCTTGGCGGCGCAGGTCTCTTTTCAGTGTGGAAAGGTCCACTTGTCGTGCATTGCGAAGAAGAGAAGAAGGGGGGATTTCGAACTGGGCATAGTCTCCATTGAAAACTTTTTGCGCGCGAATGGCTTTTTCTCTCCTAGTTGAGGGAGGAGGAGAAGCGACTTTCCGTTTGGGCTTTGGAGAAACGGCGGGTTGCATTTTTTTTGGAGGGAAGATGGGCTCGGGAAAAATGGGGGTTTCTTCGAGTGGCGGCAGCGAGGGTGCTATAGGTTTTGGAAGGCGCGTGCTCTTCAAAGAGTTCGCAGTCCTTAGGAGCAGTTTCTGTATGGATTTCCATAAAGAGATGGCTCTTGTTTCGGTCAAAAGGAGTGCAGAAACAATGGCTATAATTGAAAAGGTGATGCCAATGCCAACATTGCTTAAGAGGTGAAGTAAATTGACCGTTGGCAAATCGCGATAAAGATAGTAGAGAGGAACTCCTCCGAGATTGTGCCGGATGTGCATGTGAGGATAGGGAAGATCTAGGACAATCGTCTCGATGGGGACCTTTTGCGCAAGCAGATCGGGAAAAGGGGCTTTGATCTCAGCAATGAGATTGAGCAAAATACAGGAAGATACGAGGAGGACCCCAAAATAGAAATGTTTTGCCTTGATGAGGGACACTTCTCCCCGGCTTAAAAATGCAGTGCCCAAGTAGCCGAAGTAGAGCATGAGAAGAAAACTTCCCAAACCAAGGACATAAGTCAATCCAGAGGCAATTCCATATCCTACAAGACCTAGCCAATTTCCTTTGGGAGTTGCCGGATGATAACTGAGCAAGGAAAGGAGCATAATGAGGGCAAGACTCAGCAGAAAAAGCCCTTTGGCTTCAGGGTGACTCTTGATAAAGGATATTTTTTTTTCTTTCTTTTTCATTTCAAAAACACATACACACTGAAAATCCCACCAATGGTGAGACAATACCAAGCAAACACCTTCAATTTTCCCTTTTCAAGCCAATTGATTGCAAAGCGAATCATCATCATGCCAATCAAAAGAGCGGAAAAAAACCCTAAGAGACAATTCAGACTGAGGATTTGCACCATCTCCCCAGTTTTCCAAAGTTTTGCCATTTCAATAAAATTCCCTCCCAAGATAGTGGGAATGGCTAAGAGAAAAGAAAAGCGAACCGCCTCTTTGGCATTCCAGCCCAGTACCTTTGCCGCAGAAATCGTCGATGCACTGCGCGAAATGCCTGGGAATAGTGCCGCTGATTGCATAGTCCCAATTACCAAAACGTCGCGAAAAAGCCCTCCCTTTTTTTTGATTTGTATCTTCTGCCCAATGAAAAGAATGACTCCTGTTGCCATTAAGAAGAGTCCCAACAATTCAGGTTTTGAGGCCATTTCACGAAGCGGGGCTGCAAAAAAATAGATCGGAACGAGTGGCAAAAGAGCAATCAAGAAATAGACCAGCTTCGATCGATCCTGAGTGAAAAGATGAGTGATGTCCCTTTTAAAAAACCATAGAAGGGCGATGAGAGTTCCCAAGTGACAGGAGAGATCAAAAATCACGGGCACCTCATGCACGCCAAAAAGCATCTTTGTCAGCTTCAAATGCGCTGAAGAACTAATGGGAAAAAATTCGGTCAAACCTTGCATGAGACCGAGAAGCAGGGCAAGCATGAGAGACATACTTTGTTAGATATCACAAAAGTAGTTAGAAATCAAAGCCGACTACGAATGGAAAAGAAGGGCGATCGACGGGTCTTGAACCCGCGACCTTCGGAATCACAATCCGACGCTCTAACCAACTGAGCTACGACCGCCATGAAACCCATAATTTTGCCTTGCGAGGGGTCTTTTGGTCAATCCGAAAAGCCCTAAGCAGCTGAGGAGGACAATCAGAAGGGGATAGGGGATGTTTCCAACAAAAACTTGATAGTGCAAAAGCTCTGGTGGATTGGCAATCATCTGGAGCAAAAAACTGGTGAACTTTGCATTTAACGCGCCAAGAGGAGGCAATAGGATCCCCAAAGGAAGAAGCAACATCGAAATCCCCAAAAAGGGAGGCAAAATCAAATTGTACACCAAACTCAGCATCGGGAAAGAATGAAAGACATATAAAACAACCGGCAGCGTTACCAAATGGACCGAAAAATTGAGAGCCGCCCCTTTCCGAATGGCGGCAGCGAGTAAGTAGCCATGTTGATCGATCCTTCCCATCTTTTTCGCTTCCGCAAAAGAGCGGATAGGTAAAAGCTTTTCAAGGATCCGATGCATGGGATGGTAAAATACCAAAATCCCCATTGTCGCCAAAAAGCTCAGCTGAAAACCTACTTGCATAGCCACACCGGGATCGATTGCCAGTTCAGTGAGTAATGCAGCGCCGAGCAAGTTACACACATCAATTCTTCTGTGCAAAAGTCTTCCAATTACAAACAAAGCAATCATCAAGAAAGCTCTAAAGATCGAAGGAGAAAATCCCAAAAACAGATAGTAGATCCCAAGAAATCCAAGCAAAATCCCATAGGCCCATCTCTGGGGCAAAATGAGATACAAAAGGCCGCCGACCATTGCCGCGATCAGAGCAAAATGAAAACCCGAAATGGCCAGGATATGACCCAGCCCCACTTTCCTAAATTCCATGGCCAGGAGTCGATCGTTGATGTCGCCAGTTGCAATCGATGCAAAAAAATGGCCCACATGCTGATCAGCGACTTTTTTGCCAAAGTATTTGCGAATGGCCTCTTTATTTTTGAAACGCCATCGCACTAGAGAAAAAGGAGCCTTTATCTCTTGCCAAACAGCCCTTTTGTTCACTTTCAAAACACCATCGACAAGCTTTCCTTCCAAAATCCATCGACAGCCCGATTTCGGAACCCTCTTTTGTAAAATCATGCAGGGGACATGTTGAAAAGACTTCTCCTCAGATTCAAAGCAGAGCAATCTTCCTTTTAGCGCAAACGAGCGTTGGAAAGGGGATGCGATCGGTTGAATCTTTTCCAGCTGAAAAATCCCTCGTCCTTCCAATTCTTGTATATTCCCCGAAGGACAACGCACCATGGTGTAGATGATCCCAACTACTAAAAACAGAATTCCCTGAGTTTTTCTCTGTGTGAGGAAGAGCAACCCGATCACAGGGACCGCATAGACCCAATGCGGGTGAAGCACAATTCCACAACCGATGAGAAAAAAAAGGGCCCAAAAGAGAATAGGTGACCGTTGCATAGGAAAAAAGTTCAACTCATAAGAGATTTATTTTTTGCCTGTATGATCGATTTTGAGATAGGTAAAGCGATCTTCTAGAGATTTATCTCCTAATAGATATTCGATTGGCTTAAATATCCATCGAACTAATGTATAAGAGCTTTCTCTTTGGCTTTTGTCAAGCGCTTCGAAAAAGAGTTGTGCAGCTTCTTTATCTTTCGTGATTTCTAAGCCACGGATATCTGCTTCTTTTTCCTGCCGACGTGCGACATAGAGATTTACGAGACCGAAAGTAATGTAAGCCACGGCTGCTATTGCTGCAATCACAAACGCTAAGGTTGGAATGGTCGTATTCGCATATGAAACAATTCCCAAAAATACAAGCGGGATACCTGTGCCAATGAGAAGGTTTTCCAATATCGTTGCTCTACCGGTGAGGTTTCTCCTAGAAAAAATATTCTCATTCCACCATAAAAAAGTTCTGGGATTTCTTCTTTGAGCTTGGACATGTGCATACTCTCTAGCGACCATAAAACGTTTGACCCTTTCAAGCATATGAGGTTTTTGCCAAATACACGCATAAAACCGTAAAGTTTCATCTAGATGGTCCCAATATTTTGTAGTGATTTTCATAAACACCGAAGCAATTTTTACCTTATCGTCAGGGATATGAAATTTGGCGGATAGCCATTCTTTACATTTGGAAGCATCTGTTTGAATTGTTTTACCAGGAATTTGATTTTGTTGAATGAGGAATAATGGATGAGTATAAAATTTGTTTTCGTCTAATTTAGGGCATTCGAATCCTGGAGCGGATATCAAAGCAGAAATCTTAAAAGCAACTTCAGACAGCTCAAAGTGATCTTCCAGATGGGGAATCGAATCTTTTGGAACGCAATTAGAGTCAGAATCGAAAACCCTGAGAAAATCGAAGTTACCAAGTGGATAAGTAGACATAGTATCCTCTAAATTCAAGAAAAGAGAAAGTAGTGTCTCAGAAAAGACACTATTTTTTCAAGCTCTTTTACTCAGCTTGCTGCGAAGGAAGCCCTTTTTCTATGGAGCGGTAGATGAGGCGGATGCCCCTTTGGCTTGTCATAAAGTAATAAAACCATTCGACCATCACCCCAAACCGGTTGCGAAAACCAATCAAGTAGATGATGTGAATGAAACACCAGGCACACCAGGCAAGAAAGCCAGTTAACTTCAGTTTTCCCATGACGGCTACTGCCTTTTTCGTTCCGATTGTGGCCATACTCCCCTTATCCAAGAATTTGAAAGGACGCCGATTTTCTTTGGGGATTTCTTTGCGGATGACTTTTGCCACATAGCTCCCTTGTTGGATTGCCGTAGTTGCAATTCCGGGAAGGGGATTGCCATCTTTTCCCTTCGTATGAGCAGCATCGCCAATGACAAAGATTTCAGGGTACTCAGGGATGGAGAGATCTGGTTCCACCATGACGTGGCCGGCGCGATCTTGGGGGACATCAAGGGTTTTGAGAAAAGCAGGGGCTTGGTTCCCTGCAGCCCAAATCACATTGACGCTTGGAATGAACTGATCTTCGATTTGAACTCCTTCTTTAGAGATATTCGTCACTTTTTTATTGGTGAGAACCCGCACTCCCATCTTTGTTAAATCTTTTTTGGCTCGAAGCCCGAGACTTTCTGGGTAAGCTGTCAGAATGTTTGGAAGGGCTTCTATGAGATAGATTTTTGAGCGTTCGGGGCGGATTTTACGAAAGTTTTTGAACATGGTCTTATGCGCAATTTCAGCAATGGCGCCCGCCATCTCGACTCCAGTAGGACCTCCCCCAATAATCACAAAATTGAGATATTTTTCTGCTTCAGAGGAATGGTCGAGGCGTTCGGCTTTTTCAAAGGACATGAGGACCTGTTCCCGAATTTGCAGAGCATCTTGAATCGTTTTGAGTCCGGGGGCCAGCGGTTCCCATTGGTCATGTCCAAAATAGGAATGTCTCGTTCCTGGAGCAAGGATCAGATAATCGTAGGAAAATTTATCCCCATTGCGAAGTGTGATCATCTTCTCTTTTTTTTCGACACTCACAACTTCGCCCATAATTACAGAAGTGTTGGCTTGATCTCGAAAAATTTCTCGAATCGGTGTCGCAATTTCTCCAGGAGAAAGAGCTGCAGTTGCCACTTGATAAAGAAGAGGCTGGAAAAGGTGGTGGTTGGTTTTATCGATGATGAGAATGTCGAGTTTTCCCCGCTTGAGTGTTTTGGCAGCATTTAGCCCTCCAAAACCTCCTCCTACGATGATCACTTTTGGGTATGCCATACGCAAATGATTTCCCTTTGAAAAAACAATGATTCTATCTTAAACTTGCATGAATAGAGAATTTTTTGTCATGTCAAAATCTCAGCAAGTTATATCCGTAGGAGATTTCCTACAAAAACACGGACAAGTTCTGAAGCTCTCAGTCGTTGCCTGCAAAGAGCATTTGAAGAGAAAGATTACAAAAGCAGAAGCACAGCGCCCGGGATTGAGTTTGTCGGGTTTTATGAAAAAATTTGTCCCTAGTCGTCTTCTGGTCTTCGGCAATAGCGAGATTCTCTATTTGAAAGAGCTCAACAAAAATCTTCAGCAGGAGAGGCTGCAAGCCATATTGACGGAAGAAACACCAGCAGTCATTACTGCTGGAAAATACCCGGTTCCTCCTTTGATTCCAGCGATTTGCAAAGAAAAAGGGGTTCCGCTTCTCAAGACCCCCTTTCCTACAATGGAATTTTTGAGCCAGGCGAATTTTCTACTCGCCGATCAATTGTCACCGACCACGACGTGCCATGGAACGCTAGTTGAGGCATTTGGCGTCGGAGTCCTCATTCAAGGAGACTCTTCCATCGGGAAAAGTGAGGCGGCTTTGGGCCTCATCGAACGGGGACATCGGCTCATCTCAGATGATGTGGTCAGGATGCACCTTCGCAAAGATGCATTTATCGAGGGGACAGGTCCCGAGCTGAATAAACATATGATGGAGATTCGGGGAATCGGAATCATCAACGTGGCGCATCTATATGGAGCTGTCTGCGTTCGCAGTTCGAAGAGGCTCGATCTCATCATCAAGCTCGAAGCATGGGATGACTACGCATTTTACGACCGCATGGGCCTCGATGAACGATTCATCGAAATGCTTGGCGTCAATATCCCCTATCATATCCTCCCTGTGAAGCCGGGAAGGGATGTTGTTTTGCTCATAGAGACTATTGTTCTCAATCACAGACTCAAATCAATGGGATATCATTCTGCAAAGGAATTTAATATAAAGCTTTTAGAAACAATTTCACGAAAACAACAAGAAACGAAAAGTGAACCTGCAAAAAGTTAAAGGCCTTCTCTATACAAAAGAAAGAATCTCTTGTATTATCCTTTGTAGACTTCGAATGTGGAGAAAATGGGATTGAACGTAAACAACTCTCGCCTAAAGGCGAAAGCTTTTTGAGGAACAACCATTAATGGCATCCATTTATTCTACCCATAAAGGGCGAACATCCCGA
>QIGB01000066.1 GCA_003228815.1 Chlamydiota bacterium
GAAGCGCGAATTTCGCGCCACTTTTCGATCATTTGCGCGGCAATTGGCGCGCATTGTCTTCCAGCGGAACCAAAACGCGAATAAACGATGATAACAATCTCGGGCCTTTCGAGAGCTTCGTCCTCAAAACCAATTGCACTAAACCAAACATGCTTTTCCATCTGTGCCGGCGTTTCGGCGTCAATGGTTTGTTTGTAGAGAATTTCGGCGGTTCCCGTTTTGCCCACGATTTGAGGGGCGAGTCTTTGATACGTTTTGAGGGCTTCTTTATCGTGAAAGGCTCTGCGCATCAGTCCAAGACGGGCTGACCCTTTTTCTCCATTGATTGTTTTGTGCATCCCTTCGAGCAATTTATCCCGAACAGTCTCTGGGAAGTCAAGAGTCTCTTTCACATTTTCATAGTTATCGCCAAGCACAATTTGGGGTTTCAGAATTTTTCCCCCATTGGCAATGGAAGAAAAAAGAACAGCAGCTTGCAATGGCGTTGTGACAAGGGAATGCTGGCCAATGGCAAAGGAGTAGAGACCCGTTTTATTGTGCAAAATGTCATTGGGAAGCATACCTGAATATTCATCTGGCAAATCTATGCCGGTTTTGGTTCCAAGACCAAAGTCAATAGCAGCGCGCAAAAGATCATTCGGACTTTCCAACACATCTGAGGCAAGAATAGAAAAATAGATGTTACTCGTTCGCTCAATAGCGGCCGTTATATCGAGCTCACCAATTTTGGGATAGGCTCTCGGGAGACGACCTCCTTTGTATAAGCGGTGTATCGGCTCGCCGTTTTTGAAATATCCAAGGATTTGCGAACTGCTGTTTGGGCGAGAAGTCCACTGCATGTCATCGATGAGGGTGAGGGGATTGAGGTCACTCTCTCCTCGATCATATTGCTGTTTGAGACCAGCAAAGGCGGGAACGATTTTGAAGATCGACCCCATTGGACTTGCTTGTCTAAATGCCTGCGATCGTCCAAAACCAAATCCGTTGTATGGATAAAATGCGGCAGCAAGGTGTTTTTCATTTTGGATCCCATTTTCACTGCGAAGCATAGGGTATTTGCCTTGCAGCGGCTTGTCGAGATCATCATAGCTACGAAGAGCACGAATATAGGCGAGACGATCCGTTTCTGTGAGGGGAGTGAGAAGTTCTTTGAGATCGAGGAGATCGGGATCTTTCATAACGGCAGCAAGGAGAATTTGTCCTCGATTTTGCTGCCAATACTCTGCAAACATGTTGTTTTCTTCCCGTTGTAAATATTCGGTGTAGGGACGGGCATAGGTTCGTTTTGCTTTTTCCTCTTTTCTCTTTTCTTTCAGAAAGTCTTTAAAATGCTCTTCACGCCAGATGCGAAACTGGTTTTGATGAAATGTTTTTCGAGCCTCTTCTTTCAATGTAGAAAGATGGCAACTGGCTAATTGAGAGTAGAAACGAAATTCAGAAAGGGTTTTCTCTCCGACATGTGCGAGGAGGGATGGCGTGAAACACTCTTTAGGAACCGCAAGGGTGAGGAGATCGAGGAGGAGGCATTTGTCTCGCTCAAAAGGGATTTGATCGAGAAAGTTCTCATCAAAATCAACCGCTTGGGAGAGAGTGTGAATTTGATCGAGACATTTTCGTATAGAGGATCGCTCCTGCAAGATGAGATCGAGATATTTCTCCCAGGTAAGATAGAAAGCATCCGCTTTGTATTCTCCATCAACAAAAAGTTCTCTATCTAAGGGGCGTTTTCCATCCCAAATCTCACCAATAAAGCTAGGATTTTCTAGCCATTTCAAAATATCATCCCGCTTTTCACGGCGTTTTTCCACCGTTTGCATGGGAACCAAATCATTTGGATCGAAACGAGGATAAGAAGCAAGAGCCAAAACTTCTCCGGAGTTTGGATCGATTGCGACGATGGCTCCACCCCTCTGCCAGGGCGTTCGTCTAATCTTGTTACTTGCACGATCGCGAAGATCTTGGAAATTTTCATAGGAGGCCAAAAGCTTTTCCGCTTCGTTTTGCAATTCTGCAGAGAGGGTAAGGACGATCCGCTCTCCAGCAAGAGGCTGTTTGCCGCCGGGAAGTTCTCTGAGAGTATTGCCCCGCACATCGACTTCATAAAATTTTTTTCCAATCGCTCCACGAAGGTGTTCATCAAAAGCAGCTTCTATGCCGCTTTTCCCAAGATGATCATTGATCGTATAAGAGGTTTCTTCGAGCTCTAAGAGGCGTTTTTGGACCTCTTCGGGGCAGGAAAACCCTTTGGGGAGAAAAACAGCCTGGCCTGCTTCGTGCTGGCAAAGGTAGTCGCGAAGAGCTTTCATCTCTTGCCCGATTTGCAAATATTCTCTAGGACTGATTGCCCCCATGTAGCCGATGACATCACAAGCGAGCTTGCCATGTGGATAGGTCCGTTTTGCCGTTTGTTGCATTTTGAGGCCGAGCCAATTCTTTTCTGCCCCCTTGAGCAGGTAATAGAGCTTTTCAGAAATGTCTTCTTTGAGAACAAAAGGAGTGTGGGGAAAGAGACACGCTTTTCCATGGATCATATCCTCGACGTCGAGAGGATCCATTTCTAGAGACTTCCCAAGAAATTCTGCGAGTTGTTCGATGTGTTTTCGGCGCGCCAAAATGCGCACTTTTTTCCCATTCTCACCCCTTTCCCATTTGATGCTTGGGATCTGCCTTATATCGGAATAATAAATGGCTGCATTGTATTGTAAGGCATTGAGCGCAAGGGGAAGGCCGAATCTGTCTCGAATCGTCCCTCTCTCCGGCCTTTCGACCACCGTGCGCGTCCTCGGTTTATGCGACTCTTCGAGATAGTGATCGTGTTGCACGACGCTCAAATACCAGATGCGCAAGAGGATCACCAGAAAACAGGCTAAGAAAAAATTGAGGATATGGCTAATTCGCAAAGGAATTTTTGATGTTTTCACAGTGTGATTTGTAGCATTTTCCTTGGAAAAAAAGAAAGAATCGATTAAAAATGAAGCCTTAACTCATAGTTGTTGGAAATGACTATAGATGGTTTGCGCCTGTAGTTCAATGGTAGAACAGTAGCCTTCCAAGCTACTAGCGTCAGTTCGATTCTGACCAGGCGCTAATCCCGAGCAAGGATGTGAGGGAATTTTTATTCTAACCCAAGACCGAAATCTCCCAATATTGGTGGGGGATGCCGCGTTAAAAAAAAAGGAACAAGGCTTGGCTAAAAAAACTGTTACTATTAAAGATCTTCTTGAATGTGGCGCCCACTTTGGGCACCAAAAGCACCGCTGGAACCCAAAAATGAAATGTTACATTTTTGAGGAAAGAGGCGGAATCTATATCATCGATCTCGCAAAAACTATGCAGCAGATTCGACATGGAATCGAAATCGTGCGCGAGACCGTCAAAAACCGAAAATCAATCCTCTTTGTCGGGACAAAAAAACAGGCGAAAAGCGTCATCCGCGAATGCGCTGAAGATGCAGGCGAATTTTACGTCTGTGAGCGCTGGCTAGGTGGCATGCTGACAAACTTGACGACGATCCGTCAGTCGGTCAAAACACTCGAGCGGATCGAGAAACGTCTCGCCTCAGGAGGAGAAGGACTCACCAAGAAAGAAATTTCTCTTTTAAACAAAGATCAAACAAAACTCGATCGCAACCTTTCAGGTATTCGCGCCATGCGAAAACCTCCAGGTCTTTTGATTCTTGTCGACCCCTTGCGCGAACACATTGCGGTTAAAGAGGCAAATAAATTAGGAATCCCCATTTTGGGTCTAGTCGATACGAACTGCGATCCTGATTCAATCGATCACGTGATTGCCTGTAATGATGATGCGCTCAAAAGCATCAAACTCATTCTCAGTTCAATGATGCAAGAGATCATCGATCAGAAAAACGAAATGCAAATCGCCATTGCCAAAGAAGAAATGGAAGAAAAAGGTGAAGCTGGTATCGAAACCGCTGAAGAAGTGGAAGAGGTAGAAAAAGCAGAGGGCAAGGAAGAAGCAAAAGAAGAAGGGAAGGTAAAAAATGACTAATGTAACCCCCCAACAGATCAAGCAGCTCCGCGAGATGACAGGGGTTGGCATGGGAAAATGCAAGCTCGCTCTTGAAGAAGCCGGAGGCGATCTCGATAAAGCCATTGAGAACTTGCGTAAAGCAGGAATGGCTTCTGCCGTCAAAAAGGAAGGACGCGAAGCAAACGAAGGGCTCATCGGCATCGGAGAAAGCGATCAAGCGATTGCTTTTGTGGAAGTCAACTCCGAAACAGATTTTGTTGCACAAAACGACAAGTTCAAGCAATTTCTCAAAGACCTTGCCAATGAAGCAGCAGAATTAAAGCCCGAATCACTCGAAGTATTCTTGTCACGCAAATGCAAGCATGATACTTCGATCACCATCGATCAGTATCGGGCGCTCATCATCCAGACCCTGGGAGAAAACATCCAAATCAAGAGACTCAAAATATTGCAAAAGCAAAACGATATCTCAATTGGTGTCTACTCTCACATGGGTGGAAAAATCGTCACAGCCGTCGTCATGTCTGGAGGAGCTGGCAATGAAATTCTTGCTCGTGACATCGCCATGCATGTGGCTGCTGAATCACCCGACTATCTCACATCAGAAGACGTTCCTAGTGAGATCGTAGAAAAAGAAAAAGACATTGCCCGCAGTCAAATCAAGAACAAGCCAGAAAACATCATAGAAAAAATTGTAGAAGGAAAACTGAAAGCATTTTATGATCAGTTCTGTCTGCTCAATCAGAAATACGTCAAAGAAAATTCGATGACTATAGCTCAGCTTCTTGAAAGTGAATCGAAAAAAGCTGGCGAGACATTTACGATCAAACATTTCTTGCGGTGGCAAGTAGGGGAATAATATGCCCACTCTAAAATTCAAGCGTGTCGTTCTAAAAATCTCAGGGGAAGCTCTGATGGGGAAACAAGAATTTGGCATGCAACATGAGGCTTGTGCCCATATAGCCCAATCCGTAAAAGAAATTTGCGATTTGGGATTAGAAGTAGGACTCGTTGTCGGAGGAGGCAATATCTTCCGCGGGCGGCAAGCCAAAGAGTTTGGCTTTGAGCAGACCCCTGCAGATCACATCGGAATGCTTGGCACGATGATCAATGGCCTGATCCTCCAACAGTCCCTTGCTGGAGTAGGAATTGTGAGCCAGGTGATGAGCGCCATCAACTGTTCACTGATTGCCGAAAGTTATAAATGGACCCATGCCATGCATGCCCTTCAAAAAGGGCGTGTCGTCATCTTTGTAGGGGGAACAAGCAATCCCTATTTCACCACAGACACAGCAGCAGCGCTGCGAGCAAGTGAAGTGCGCGCTGAGATCTTACTAAAAGGGACAAAAGTAGATGGCATCTATGACAGTGATCCAATGACAAACGGCGGTGCTAAAAAATATGATACACTTTCCTATTCAGAAGCCCTTGCCCGAGACTTGAAAGTCATGGATGGGACAGCGCTTGCCCTATGTCGGGATAACAAAATTCCCGTCTACATTTTCAATTTATTTAAGAAAGGGTCACTTGTCGACGCAGTCACAGAAGGCAAAGGAGGATCCCTTATTACAGGAGAATAACTCTATGAGTATTGCTGATGATACCAAAGCAAAAATGCAAGATGCCCTTGAGCATTTTAAGAAAGAACTTTCCCAATTACGCAGTGGGCGTGCCAATCCCAGTATTCTCGATGCAGTTTCCATCGAAGTGTATGGCACACAAATGCGTATTCGTGAGTTGGCCAACGTCTCAACGCCCGAATCAAGGCAAATTTTGATCACCCCTTTTGATCCCCAAACCGCAGGGCCCATTGCCAAAAGCATAGAAAAAGCCAACCTAGGACTCAATCCTATTTTGGAGGGCAACATCATCCGGATCAATATTCCTCCCATGGATGAGAACATGCGCAAAGAGATCGTCAAGCAAGCGAAGAAAAAAACTGAAGACGCCAAAGTGGCCGTGCGCGAAGTACGCCGTAAAGGAAACGACCTCGTCCGCAAGCAAAAAGCAGATAGTGAAATCACCGAAGACGAGATGAAAAAAACCGAGAAAAAGATCCAAGAGCTCACAGATGATTTCTGCAAACAAATCGATGAGCTTTTTGCCGTCAAAGAAAAAGAAATTATGACGGTGTGATCTCATACACAAGAAACTTCAAAAATCGATTTTTGCCTTTACTTGCCTCGCGATCTTTTCGATCCTCTCCATCGGCCCTATCCATTCGTATAGGGCCTGCTTCGAGGGTCGCAAATCTAGCGGGCAAGTTTTGGCAAATTCCCAATTTTTGAAGCTTCTTGTGTATTGTTGCCCAGAATTGCGCTCTTTGGTATAGTATAATCCTTTAGTGGGTTTGTCCTTGCTAAAAATAGAGGCCCCATCGTCTAGCCTGGTCCAGGACATCAGATTTTCATTCTGGTAACAGGGGTTCGAATCCCCTTGGGGTCACACGAGGCTTTAGCTCAGTCGGTAGAGCATCTCACTTTTAATGAGAGGGTCGATGGTTCGAGCCCATCAAGCCTCAAAATAAACTCCACTTTGTGGAGTTTTTTTTGTGGCTTGAGCAAGCCAAAAGTTTGGCTTCCACAGACCCAATTCGAGATCCCTTTTTACTCTATGCTACCTGCGCTGCCAATCTACAGCGCTTCGCACGTTGACAAGGTATAAATACCTTGCCTGCCTCACGAATCTTGTATCTTGGCATCTCGGTAACGCCTAGAGAAAAAATTTATCCCGAATTGGGTCTTGGGCTCGAAGTCGAAGGCGATGTTTTGCATTAGCAAAACCGCCGAAGACCGTCCATGGAAGCTGTTGTACTTGGGGAGGGGGAGTCAACCCACTGAGCCTGTATGGCATAAATGCAATCTACTAAATTTGGCTTGCGAGGCGTGAGAGGGATCTTTACGCCCGGGCACTAACACAGATCATTATTCCATTTCTAACCTGCTCATAAACAGTTATTTAAAAACTGTACTTGAAAAAAGGAAAGATTTCTGTTAATCTTTCCTTAAATGAAGGAAAGGCATGCAAGAGCGAGAATTCCTCCAAATATTACTCGGCGAATTTTACGATAAATTAAGCCTTCTGAAGGATCTTGTTGTTCGAGAGGCAAAATTTCCAGACGCCCCGAATAAGATCAAAGTTGCCATCGGAATGAGGCGGGCAGGGAAGTCTTTTTTTCTCTATCAGCAAATTCTGAAGATGGTTCAAGAGGGTGTTGATCAATCTTCAATTTTGTATCTAAATTTTGAAGATGATCGATTCATTCCTTTAAATGCGCAAAAATTAGCAAGACTGGTCGATGCATTTTATTCTTTGTTTCCTGAAAATCATGAAAGAAAATGTTTTTTATTTTTTGATGAAATTCAAAATGTTGAAAATTGGCCAACAGTCATTCGGCGTATCCATGATACGAAAAATGCTGAAATTTTTCTGACAGGATCTTCCGCAAAGTTACTTAGTAAAGAAATTGCAACAAGCTTGAGAGGACGATCTTTAGCTACAGAAATTTGGCCTTATAGTTTTGAAGAATTTCAGAGAGCAAAAAAAGTCTCAATTCAGAAAAAACTATTTGATAAAAAAACACTTGATAAGCTCACACAACTATTTCATGGCTATTTATCAGATGGAGGATTTCCTGAGACGGTTTTTTTTGAACCAGCTATCAAGCATCAAACTCTTCAAGAATATTTAGATGTTGTTATTTTTCGAGATATTATTGAACGACATAAGATTAGAAACCCGACAATAATCAAATACATGATTTTATTGATGATTAGTAAAGTTGGGAAGCCTTTTTCTGTGAACAAACTTTATAATGATTTGAAAACTCAAGGATATTCAGTTAGTAAAGATACGCTATATGAATATGTCGATCATATTGAAGATGCTTTTTTAGCTTTTCCCATTGAAATTTTTGACAAATCAGTTCGAAAAGCACAGACAAATCCCAAAAAACTCTATGCGATTGATCCTGGTTTAGTCCGTGCATTGACACTAGATTATGAAAATGACTTAGGGCGGTTATTTGAAAATATTATTTTCTTAGATTTAAAACGCCTTGGATGCAAAATCAACTATTATATTACTTCAGAGCGTTATGAAATTGATTTTCTTGTTCAGACTGCTCGTGGACATAAAAAGTTTTTTCAAGTTGTATGGGATCTGCATGATCCTAAAACCGTCGAACGCGAAGAAAGGGCTCTTCTTGCAGGAAAGAAAGAAATGAATATCGAAGGTGAAATCATTACACTCGATTCTTACTTGCGAAAAGGTATTAGCCTTGAATAATTTTATCTGAAATTCTCAAAACATATTGTGGTTCTGAATCCAAAATTGATTTTTTGCCCTATTTGTTTGGAGGGCGCTAAAGGCCTCAATTTCTATCCCGCTTATTTCGAGCAAGTTCAAATACAATCAGCTTGAAAGAATTAATGAAATTGGCTTTATCATATAAAAAACATTGACCGACCGTCGGTCTATTTGCTATAATCAGGTTTTTTAGAGAGGAGAATGATGGTCAGAATAGTAAAAAAACCAAAACAGCGGCGCCATGAGATTGTAAAAGCAAGTCGGGAATTATTTCTCAAGCAAGGCTATGAGAATACCACGATGCAAGATGTCATGAAAAAGTTGCAGATCGCAAAGGGAACAGCTTATCATTACTTCAAGTCCAAAGAGAATTTGTTAGAAGCAGTGGTTGAGGACATGGTGACTGAATACATGGCTATAGTTGAGAAAGCATTGAATGAATGCGAAGGCGATGCGCTTGATAAAATGCGAGTGCTGGTTACTGCTGGAAGAGTGGCTCCTCACCAATCGGATACGGTAGAGGATTTGCATCGTCCTGGGAACATGGGATTGCATGTGCGTCTCTTGGCCGTTACTCTTTCCAAATTAGCGCCTCTTTATGCTCGGGTGATTTCTCAGGGATGCGAGGAAGGACTTTTTCGTACAGAGCATCCACTAGAGTGTGCGGAAATGCTATTGGCGGGAATTCAATTTGTCACAGATGTTGGATGTTATCCCTGGAACCCGCAAGACCTAAAGCGACGCTCTCGAGCCATTCCTAAGCTGTTTGAAAATCAGTTGCAAGCTCCGAAAAATGCCTTTAATTTTTTGTATGAAAAAATATGAGTCCAAAAATTGTTAAAATGAGGTTTATCATGCCACCACCTACTATCTACCACCCGGTGGTGTTTTATCTAGTCACAATTTTAATAGCTTTCATTCTGGGCTTGATTGCAGCCTATGCAATGAAACAGCTTCAGATGCCTCTTCTGCTTTTGAACCTCTGTGTGCCATGCATCACAGCAATTGTCATGATCTTTGCCTCCCGTAATGAAATCCTTGTCCAGGATTTTTGGAACAGGTTGTTTCTCTTCAAAATCAGCCCCAACTACCTAATAGTGATCCTGTTTCTTATGCCGTGCATTGTTTTCTTGGCTACTGCAATATCTTTGCTTTTTGGTTACTCTACCGCCCAATTTTCTATTAGTAATGATCTTAGTGTCATGAAGGGATGGGCAATTCTTGGCATTGCCATTCCGCTGTTATTGGCACCCATCCTTGAAGAGCTTGGTTGGCGAGGATATGGGGTGGATAGCCTTAGGGCCAATTTTAATTTATTTACAACGTCAGTGATATTTGGTCTTCTTTGGGCGGTTTGGCATCTGCCTGCATTCTTTATTAAAGGCTATTATCATAACCAACTTTGGGATTTGGGAATAATCTATGTCATTAACTTTTTTGTAAGCGTTTTCGTTGTTGCCTTCTTGATGAACTGGGTCTATTACAAAACAGATCGAAGTATTCCTGCTGTTATTTTATTTCATTCGATATTGAATCTCTCCTCTATGCTCTTTAAAACGGAACCTTTTACAAAGTGTATTGTGACGATTCTTCTATGCGTCATTACGATTAGCATTATTGTTTATGATAGAAACTTTTTCTTTAATCAAAGCGTTATACCAAGAAAATAGAGGATGTTCAGAGCTTTTTATTGTTTCATACTCTTTTTCTCGTTATTTCTTATCCAGAGTTTTGTTTTGGCATCATCAAATACCGTGAATCAACGAATAGAATATGAGCTCGAGTATCTGAAGAATCATTATGGGTTTCCAGGTGTAACAGTTGCCTATGTGTTGCCAGATGGATCTGTAGGTGAGATTGCTAGTGGATTCGCAGATATGGAAACTAGAGAGCCCATGACTCCGCAGTCTCGGATGCTTGCTGCCAGCATTGGAAAAACCTTTGTTGCCGCGACAGTTCTCGCTTTGGTCAAGGAAGGGCATTTGCATCTGGATGATCCCCTCTCATGCTGGTTGAGTGACCGCAGTTGGTATTCCCGTTTGCCCAATAGTGAGGCAATCACGCTTCGACATCTGCTGACGCATAGTTCAGGAATTCCCGATCATGTCTACACGAAAACCTTTTTGGGGTCGTTTCCTCAAAGGGGAATGAATCATGACAGTTCTTTTTTTCCTGAATCGCTGGTTGCATGCATTTTAGATCAAGCACCGTTATTCGAGGCCGGTCATGGTTGGGCATATACAGATACTGGATATATTCTTTTAGGTCTTGTTATTGAAGGAATGACTGGAAATAGTTGGTATGAAGAAATCAATCGACGGTTTCTAAAGCCTCTTCATCTAGAGATGACAAGTCCATCAGATCGACCAACGCTTCCAGGTTTGGTGGCAGGCTATACATCTAAGGACAACATATTTAGTTTGCCTGAAAAATCCATTGATGAGTCTGGGACAATGGTTTGGAATCCTATTATAGAGTGGACGGGGGGAGGCCTAATCAGCACGTCCAGGGGTTTGGCTGTATGGGCAAAACTTCTTTATGAGGGTCATGCTATGCAGTCAGATTATTTGACAGATCTATTTTATTCAGTACCTACTGGTGATGAAGAATCTGGAGCTCGGTATGGCGCAGGGGTTTCCATACAGCAAATGGGGGATTTAGGATTAGTGTGGGGACATGGCGGTGTGATTCCAGGGTATATTTCTAGCATGCGTTATTATCCTAAGTATGGAATTTCCGTTGCCTTTCAAATTAATACCGATAGTATTGTACATAATAAAATAGATTCTGTCGGTGACATAGAACATCGTCTAGCAGAAATTGTCATTAGATCACTTGCGATTGAATAGTAATTTTGACAGGGGAAAATAAGGGACCTCTTTCGTCCCGTGCCGGGCATGCGCCCCATCAAACTTTATCGTTTTTTTTGTCTGTTTCTACGCTTTTTTCGTTAGAATTATCATTCTCGAAATCACAACGTCCTCTTTGCTAAAGACTTGAGGTTTTAAGAATATGCTTGAAAACATAATGTTTTAAAACATATTATGTAAATATAAGGAAGAATGGGGATAAAGATGAAATTTGTCGATTGGAAGGAAGAGCTCAGTCGGTTGAGGGGGATCAATCGATCATCTAAAGCCAGCGTTGCTGTGATTTGGGGTCGTCGTCGAATGGGGAAAACCCGACTATTGCTGGAATGGGTTGATCAGCATGGTGGGGTATATTATGCTTCAGATGAATCAGCAGGAACTATTCAAAGAAAGTATTTTGCTAATGCATTAGAACAGGTGCTGCCGAATTTTGCTCAAGTAGACTACCCTGATTGGACATCTTTTTTTACTTGTTTAGCTCGAGATGCGAAGCAAGCAAAATGGAAAGGGCCTATTGTCATTGATGAATTGCCTTATTTGATCTCCGTTTCTCCTGAACTTCCAAGTATTTTGCAAAAATTTATTGATCATGATGCGAAAAAAGCAAATCTCCACATAGTTTTCTGTGGCTCTTCACAAAGGATGATGCAAGGGGCAATTTTACATTCATCAGCTCCTTTATATGGAAGAGCGGATGAAATTCTTAAACTGGGTCCAATTCCTATTGGATATATGAAAGAAGCTCTAAATATAAAGTCTGCAAGAAAAATTATAGAAACATATGCCATTTGGGGAGGGATTCCCCGTTACTGGGAGCTCATTGAAAAAAATAAAAAA
>QIGB01000049.1 GCA_003228815.1 Chlamydiota bacterium
TACACCGAAAATGAAAGAATGGGCGGAAGCTATAGTGAAAAGGATGCTTCAGGCGGCATGACTTAAGTTGCCAAAAGGTACAAAGTCGAGTTAACGGGCGGGGCTAAAAATGTACAAAGTCGAGCTTATGAAGAATATAAAATTTATAATGTTAAAACTCTGGGTCAATTTTACATAGATGATGTACCAGACTGCATTAAAGGATTTATAAGAGAAGGGGCTTGTTGGGAGAAGGATATTGCTCAATTAATTAGGAGATATTCTAAGAGAGGAACTACTGTAGTAGACATTGGTGCCCATATTGGTGTTCATACTTTGTCTATGCTCAAAGCTGTTGGTAAGGAAGGAGCTGTAATAGCTTTTGAGCCTCAGTGGAAAATTTATCGTGAACTAGTCAACAATCTTCAGCTAAATAATTTTACAGAGAATGTTATTCCTTGTGTTTGTGCTGTTGGAGATCATATTGGTATGACAGAGATGGGGAAAAGCATTCCTACAAACGAGGGCGGTACGGGAATCGGTTCAGGTGGGAATCCTGTGCAAATGATAACATTGGATTCATTGGGATTAATGAATGTTTCTTTTATGAAAATTGATGTTGAAGGATCCGAGTATAAAGTCTTAATCGGAGCCGAGGAGACAATACGAACCAACAATCCTGTTATGATCATTGAAATATTAGGAGGAACTTATGTTGATCAACATACGCAAGAACAAAAAGAATTTCTAAACCAGATAATTTCATTACTTAATTCATATGGCTATTATGTTTCACGAATTTCACCACACGATTATTTGGCGGTCCCAAAGGGAAATTCCCGAAACAGTTGGAGGGGTGGGTTTTATTCCAAGAAAAGGGGTATGAAATAGTGCAAGGAAGAGAAAAAGATTTTTATTGATTTTTTTTTGAGTCTATTGGGTATCAATCGATTGGGAGAAGAGGTCATAGTCACAAATGTCTTCTGGATAGGGGGCTTGTCGGTAATCGTAATCGATATCGAGGGTAATCCAATCAGGCAAATTGGCATTAACTTTTTTCTGAATAGAAGGATGGACAAAATGTGAAGGGGCAACAACTACTTTATCTGGATTTTTGTTCAGATACGCCGCCCACCAAGAGTAGGAGGAATTCCCTATTATGTTGTGTTTCAACTGTGACATCAAAAAGAAGTCTTCGATATGATCTCCGCTGTTGATAAACACGACTGGACGGTTGAATTTTGAAAAATAGTGCTTGCACCAGTTGATCCTGTCAGAGAATACAATAAAAAGGGCTTCAGGGGGATACAAGGCCATAGCACGGTGGTAATAATCTAGGCCAACAAAAGGGATATCGTTAGATAACTGTTTATTAAAAGTGCGCACATGTACCCCTACAGTGCAAGAGTGGCTTAATAACTTGTTATATTTAGATTTTATAAAGTCTAGTTCCTCTTGCGCTGGAGAAAAGAGTTCCAACAGTCTATCTCTATGGTGGTGATAATATTCCCAGGTTTGAAAATATCCATCTAAAACTTGGTTTGGTCGAATAGGAATATCGATTTTTTCAAAGTTTTTCCACTGCTTGAATCTTTGTAGAATCGGCCTTGGAAGAGGGGAAGAATTGAGTCTGAAAAAGATTCTCTGGTAGTTCATGGGGAGATTGTACTCTTTTTTCATCAACTCTGGAAAAAGGGGAACCATATTATGATCCCAAGCAAAAGCAAGCGTTGTGGCAATTTGATGCATCTGATTCCCTAACTGGCCATGTAAGGAACAGGACACATAGGGTTTTTGTTCTTCATCGCACGGAAAAAGAAAAGTAAAAGAGCAGAAAATTAAAAAAAAATTAAAAAGAAGATGGAAAATATAGATCATTTCTTCTACTTCTCAATCGGTTTAATTCCGTTTTTTTGAAACAAGCCATATTTCTTTGTTAAGTTTTCAGAGTTTGTATATAGACAGTGTTCGGTGATTTCATTTTTGTCGCATAGAACTATTTCAGGCGGGGTGATGATACAGCGATACAAAGGCTGTAAATTTTGATAATCGTACTTTAATGCCCAGTTGCGTGCTTTTGGTCCGATACTCAGATAAGTGTTGTAGTCTTCTTTGATTTCTTTCATTGCCTCTGCAAGATCCTCGAGATTGCAATTATAATTATGACCGTAAAAATCCCCAGAGGGATAAAGAGCGATTTCATTAATAAGGCTTTCTATGCTTTTGACCAAACCGGTGCGGGAAATGACAGCCTGTCCGGTATTGTTTGTAACAATAACTGGTATTCCCAATAGCATAGCCTCACGTGGTTGAATGGAGAAGCCTTCTCCTTTGGAGGGGCTCACGTAACAATCGATGTTTTTAAATTCTTCAAGATATTCCTTCGAGTTGAAAGAAAATTGGGTAAATATAACATTGTTAAGATTGAGGGTTGCTATTTCTTTCGAAATGACTTTTCGCACTTTTGGTTCTCCGTAACGGCAATTTATTCGAAGCAGAACACTTGGGTCATTTCCAAAAGCCTTTGCGAATGCTCTAATCAAGATAAGATGATTTTTTCTGTCACTACAAGCAGATAAATTGCCAAAAACCATTGGGCATCCACAGCTTGTTTTCAAAGGTTCTTTTGCGAACGGAGTGAGGTTGAGTCCTAATGGAAGCTCGAAAACGGGAATTTTTACTCCACAGTTCTTATATATATCGACGAGGAAATCAGAGGGAACTAATACTGCGTCGAAATATTTATTTAAAATAATAACCCACTCATTAGGTATTTTTGATGACTCCCACATCGAGTAAGCGTATTTGATGGAATTGGGATCACAATTCGTAATTTTTTGAAAATATTCTGCTTTTGGCGCCCAAAGCATATCCTCGAAAATAATGACTTTTCCCCAGGTTTTTTTTGGGTGTTTCAACAGCTTTTTATATTTGGCGGGCAAGTGTTTTTTGGCTCTTGTAGGAATGAAATTAACGGAAAGTTCATTCTCGAAGGCCTCGATGAGCTCCGCTGACTGCCGGCCAAGACCATCGGCCTTATTAATAAAACCCATTACTGTTAGGTCGGGTTGTTTTTTGTTATTTCCAAATATGAAAAAAAACAGACTGAATGTAATGATTAGAAATAAAGAGGTTATAATAAAAAATCGTTTCATTTATTGTTTCTGGCTCTGTTTTGTTAGAATTAAGAGAAGCTTTAGGGTAAGTTTCTCAGAAAGATCCAGTGTTTGATTTCTGACGAAAGTATTGAATGCTTGGGCGTAAATTGTGTCCATTGGCATAAATTTTACATGTTTTTCTTTTTCTGTCTGCAGATTACTGGTCTAATTATGGGCAAAACAAGATATCCCCAACTATTCTCTGTTAGATTTTTTTGCTCAATTCGATGAGAAAGAAATGCTTAAGCTGGGTCGCCGGGGCCGCCGCCGCCTGAGATTTCCTTTGCAAGGTGGATGATTCTGCATCCTGCATGGAGCCCAAGCCAGAGGAAAATCAACGGCGCTAGGAAAATAGCCACGATGAGGGCAATAATTCCTATGATCAGCTGGGTTGTCCCTTCTTTTGTCAGAACTGTGTGCGCCATCTTACGCGCTATCTGATCGATCTTGCCCGGAATGAATATGCTTACGATCGCTCCAAGCCCTGTGAGGAATACACTCAGTGTTGGTCCCCAAAAAATCAGGGTGAAAAGGCTAGCGAGTATGAAGAGGATACAGAAAAAGATCTCAAATCGATGTCTCTTCGCATATCCCTCTAGCTCTTTTACTGAAACGCCTTCTTTTTTCTTCTCTTCGTCCATAACGACTCCATAGATTATCTTCTTTTAACCTCAATTTAAATATTCAATCGTATTTTGGCAATAGTAACTTGTGTTTCGGGTCTTTTTTATGGCCCATTTCTTTGAAAAAAGAATAGGTTGTTGCTTGTTGTGATTGGTTTTTTTGGGGAAATCTTCTAGAATGGGTTCCGACTTGCTCGAGGAGATGGAGTGATTATCACTTTTCGACCGCGTTTTTCGCTGGATCAGTTTCTTTTTTGGGGACAAATCGCCGTTGGCGCTGCCTCTGTGATTGTAGCTTTGTTTTTTTGCGTGCAGATGATGCGAAAGGAAGTTTTGGATGTGGGAATGAATATGGTGGGAAGGCGATCTTTTCCTATGGAATCGATGCTGTCGGGGCCTCTGGCACTGCGGGAAAATAGTCGATCTCCTTTGGCTCTGGCTCTGGAACAGAAGTTGGTTTTTTTGGCGCAGAGTCTCCGGCCAGATGTGAAACGAGAAGAAAAGGTCCTTTGTATCGGCGTTAAGGGAACAGATATGCAGCAGGTGGTGAAGGAAGGAGAATCTATTTTCTGCAATTTGAAGGAGCATGAGTCGGGGGGAATTGAGGGAATTGAGTTTTTAGATGGAGATGGAAATACGTCCATGATTCCTCATGTTTTGGATGCGCGGTCGCTACTACTGAAAGTGGAGCGCGGCGGTGAGGAGATGGAGGTCATCCTTAAGGCTTCTGATGGGATGCGCAAAGCGGCATCAGGGGCTTCTAAGATGGCGGCACTGCAGGAGGGAAAACTGTGGGGCGTTGATCTTTTCTTTCGGGAGTACGGGGGAGGAGAATATCGTCCGTTGAGTCAAAAGCAGCAGGTGGAGGTCGTCTCTGGAAAAGAGCGCTGTGTTCTGTATTTGGGTAGTAAGGATTTTCTTAGCTTTCGGGGTGGAAAATGGGAAGTGGTTGCGGAACTTTCTGATGCAAATCGAGAGGTTCCGCTTGCTCATGTGGCAAGTAGTGGACCAAGCGGGCTGGAAATTGAGGCGTGGGATGCGGAAGGTTTTTCTCTTTTCCATACGAAATTGCAAGGGGAGCGGTCATCTCTTTTGCGGTTTGCTCCAGAGCAGGTCTTTCTGGGGGCGAAGCAACGCACTTCAAAGCAGGTCTCTTGCAAAATTGGAAAGAAGCGATTTGTTCTGCAGCCAGGCGATTGGCTGATCAACGCGAAAGACGGATGGCATAAATTGAAAACTTTGGATGATATCGAGGCATTTTTGAATCATGTCTTGAGGGGAGAATTGTGTGTGGTCGATTCGATAGACACGAAGGGTAATGTCAAAGGGCATTATTTTAATGAGATGCGAACGCAAATGCAGTCTTTTGCCTTCCGCGCGATTTCTTCTAAGGGAAATCGAAAGGAGAAGGGTAAATGAGATTGTTGGTGCTTCTTTTTCTTTCTCTATCGAGTGTGGTTTTTTCTCTGACAATTGAAGAGAAGAAAGCGGCAAGTGCCAATATGGAAGGGGAAGGGGATTTCGAGCTCTATTTGGAGCAGGTCAATTCTCGGATTGCTTCTCTTCGAGAACGTTTGCAGGCGGAGATGGCCCTCGCTGGTCAGCTGCAGGATGCTGAAGCAAAGGATGATGAATATTATGGTCTTTTGCAAAGTGTGCAGTCGATTAAGGAAGAACTGGTCGGATTGCAGGAGCGGTGGAGGAAGCGAGCGGCTGGGGATTCTAAGAGAGACGAAGAGGGCTATGCTCTTTGGGATCAAGAGGAGACGACTCTGGCTTCTTTGGTGATGGAATATGGGGCGAGTGATTACTTGTATGTGGTCCCACCAGAAATAACCAACATGAAAATCACAATGCATTCAAGTGTGCCGATCCCGCGCGAATCTTGGAGTGAGGTATTGGAAATCATTTTGGCGCAAAATGGGGTGGGGGTGAAGCAGATCAATCCCTATACGAGACAGCTCTATGTATTTAAGCAGGATCCGTCAGCTGTAGGGGCAATTGCTTCGAGTTTGGAAGATATTCGTCACATCCAAGACAGTCGGCGGATTTTTTATGTCTTTTCTCCTCCGGTCGAACATGTGAAATCGGCTTTTCAGTTTTTTGAGAGGTTTTCTGATCCGAAAATGACGTTTGTCTACAACATTGGTGGAAGGGTTGCGATTGTCTCGACGAAGGAAGAGGTCGAAAAGCTTCTCAGTCTCTATCGAGCAGTCTGGCAAGATCCTGATGGCAAGGTTTCGAAGGTGGTCACGGTTTCAAAGATGAGTATTCGAGAGATGGAGAAGATTTTGAAGACATTTTTCTCTGACTCTCTCGAAAAACCGACGCGGCCTCCTTTTGGGAAGTTTGACCATGAGGGGCTTTCGATTATCACTCCGCAGCATGGGAATGCTTTGGTCTTGATGGGCCAGCGTGAGATTGTCGATCGCGCTGCAAAGTTGGTGTGTGATACGGAAAATCAGTTGCAAGATCCTGCTGAGATGACGATCTTTATCTACAACTGCAAGCACAGCGATCCTAATGATTTGGCTAAGGTGATGGATCGGGTCTATTATTCGCTCTTTCATGCGGTTCCGGAATTCCGAGAAAATATTGAGATCAATTCATCGGTGCAAGCTCCCAATTTTCCTCCGGATGGATATGCAAATGCTCCGGGACTTACTGTTCCTCCGCAGCGCTTTAAGCCGGGTGTTGAAACGAAACTTGAAGTGGATATTGACTCAGAACACTTCATTCCCGATCCGAAAACGGGCAATTTGCTCATGGTGGTCCGCCGCGATGTGCTGGGGCGGATTAAGGATTTGCTGCATCGGTTAGACGTGCCGAAGAAAATGGTCCAAATCGAGGTGTTGCTCTTTGAGAAGAAACTCAACAATCAAGCGAATTATGGTCTCAATCTCTTGAAATTGGGAAATGCCAAAAATGGCGGACGCTATGATGGTCCCAACTTGCCGCCACCGGATGGCTTGAATGATCCTGTTGGTACTGGGGTCCTTTCCTTCCTTTTCTCTGGTGGAAAATCGAAGTATTTTCCCGCGTTTGATTTAGCTTATAGCTTTTTGATGACGCAAGAGGATATTCAACTGAACGCTGCTCCCTCTGTCATCACGGTGAATCAGACTCCTGCTACGATTTCGATTTTGGAAGAAATTTCTCTCAATAATGGCGCCGCGCCCATCGATACGAATAAGGGGATTGCTTTTGAAAAATCTTTCACCCGTGCCCAATACGGGATCAATATCATCATGACGCCGATCATCCACCTTTTTGAAGAATTCGAGGAGTGTGGAGACGAGACGAGAAAGGGTTTTATCACTCTCCAGACGAATATCACTTTTGATACGACGAAACCGAGCAAGGATGATCGCCCACCTGTCGACAAGCGCCACATTGAAAATGAGGTCCGTGTCTATGACGGTCAGACGATCATATTGGGAGGCCTTCGTCGCAAATCAGTGCGCGATAGCAGTCAAAAAGTTCCCTTTTTAGGAGAAATTCCAGGGCTTGGAAAGCTTTTTGGTTCCACGGAACTGAGCGACGACAACACGGAAATGTTTTTCTTCATCACACCAAAAATCATCACCGATCCGAAGGAAGAGCTTTTGGTGATTCGCTGCCAGGAACTGGAGCGGCGCCCAGGAGATATTCCTGAGTTTATGTGCCGTTTGGTGCAGGCCCGAGATCGTGAGAAAAAACGACTTTTCTCCAATAGCATTCGAACTTTTTTTGGAGAGAAGCAACATTATTATGACTGATGTAGATACGTTTGATTTACCAGTTGTCGATCAGCTCTTTGACTTTCCTTTTGTGAAGGAGAAGGAGCAAATTGTTCCTTACGAGTTTGCGAAAAACCATAAGCTTCTCCCAATAGATGAGGAAGATGGGGTTTTGATTGTCGCAATTTCGGACCCCCTGGCTCTTGAGGCTTTGGAAGAGGTCCGTCTCATGACGGGAAAGCCGGTAAGAGAGGTGATTGCTGCAGAGGATCTTTTAGAGGCGGCCATCCAGCAATGCTATCACCAGAGTGAAGCGGCAACTTCGCAATTATTCGATAGATTGAAGGATGCTGCCCCAGCGGAAGTGGAAGATGATGGCGATGGCTATGATCTATTGGCGCAAAAAAGCAGCGACTCGCCGGTCATTCAGATGCTCAATGCTATCCTGATGCAGGCGATTCAACAAGGGGCATCAGATATCCATTTTGAACCGCTGGAAACGGCTCTTTCTGTTCGGTATCGGATCGATGGGGTCTTGCAACTGCGTCATCAACCACCTAAAGAATACCAATCGCAATTGCTCACGAGAATTAAGGTGATGGCTCGGCTCGATATCGCTGAGCAGCGTCTCCCCCAAGACGGCCGCATCAAGCTGAAGTTGGGGGGGAGACAAATCGATTTTCGTGTCAGCACGATTCCGGTTGTCTATGGGGAGCGAATTGTCCTGCGGATCCTAGACAAGAGCAATGTTCTTCTCGGGTTGGATATGATTGGGATGCAACCATCCATTTTGGAAAAATTTAAAAATCTCATCAAAATTAGTGAGGGGATTGTCCTGGTAACTGGACCAACAGGAAGTGGGAAGACGACGACTCTTTATAGTGCTCTTGCAGAGATCAATTCGAGCCACACTAATATCATGACGGTCGAAGATCCGGTCGAATATAAATTGCAGGGGATGGCTCAAATTGGGGTCAACCCCAAAATCAATCTCACATTTTCTACGGGTCTTCGCCACATTCTCCGCCAAGATCCCGATGTGATCATGATTGGAGAGATCCGTGATCGGGAGACGGCCGACATTGCGATTCAAGCAGCGCTCACTGGGCATTTGGTTTTGAGTACGCTCCATACAAATGATGCTCCTTCTGCGCTCACTCGTCTTGTCGATATGGGGATTGAACCGTATTTGCTTTCTTCCTCTGTGATTGGGGTACTGGCACAACGTCTGGTTCGATGTATCTGTCCTCATTGCAAGACGTCCTATAAACCTTCGGTAGCGGAGCTTGAAGATTTGGGACTGGAAAGAAATGGTTTTGAATTTTTCTCTGGCGCGGGATGCAAAGAGTGTTATGACACGGGCTACCAAGGACGAAGAGGAATCTATGAGCTCATGCCCATGAGTAGTCATCTCAAAAGGAGGCTTATCGAAACGGTAGACAGCTCTGCTCTGCAAGAGGTCGCCCTTGCTGAAGGGATGCAGAGTCTTCGCCGAGATGGAGGGGCTTTAGTGGCGCAAGGGCTGACGACAACGGCAGAGGTGCTACGGGTTACCCGTAGCTGCGAGGAGTAAGCGATGCCTCTTTTTCGTTACAGAGCTCTGACAGAAATGGGAAAAAGGGTGAGTGGTGTGATTGATGCCGATTCCTTTGACCTTGCCAAAGAAAGGCTCAAGAAGGAAAAAGTTTTCGTCACAAAACTCTCTGCAGTGCAGCACAAAAAAGAGATAGCCTTAAGGCCACAACTTCTTTTGGCCTTTACACGAGAGTTGGGGCAGCTATTGCAAGCGGGCCTTCCTCTTTATGAGAGTTTGCTTACTGTGGAAGAAAAATATCGCCATCACAGAAGTCATGCGCTACTACTCGATCTCTGCGACAAACTCAAAGGGGGCGCCCAGCTTTCGGAGGCGCTTAGCATGTATCCTAAAACATTCGATTCGATCTTCATCTCTATGGTGCGAGCGGGAGAAAAGACTGGGTCTCTGGGATGGGCGTTTCAGCAGATCTATGAATTGATCGAGAGAAGACAAAAACTGGGAAAGCAGCTGATCTCAGCGATGGCCTATCCCGCTTTTCTTGGCGTATTCTGTTTCCTTATGGTGATCGGCCTTCTTCTCTTCGTCATCCCCTCCATGCGTGAGCTTTTTGAAGGGCGCCATCTCCATCCTCTGACGCAAACGGTTCTCTCTATCAGCAATTTTCTTGAGCATTCTTTTGTGACCATTCTTCTAACTGTCCTATGCGTAGTCTCAGCAGTGACCTATTTTTTTCGCCAGCCACAAGGGAAGTTGTGGTTTCAGAAGGTAATGCAGAAAATCCCCATTTTAAAAACGGTCCTTTTGCAAGCTGCGCTCATCCGTTTTTGTCGAAGTGCATCGATCCTTCTTAAAGGAGGCGTTCCCCTAACTACTTCTTTGGCCATTTCTCGGGGGAGCATGCGGCACGCTCTTTTAGAGGAGGCAATTGCTGCGGCAGAAAATTCTCTTATCGAGGGAAAGACTTTGAGTGGACAGCTTAAGAATTCTCCCTATATTCCCCCTCTTGTGACACGGATGCTATCCATTGCAGAAGAGACGGGAAAGCTTCCTGAGATGCTGAAAAGCCTTTCAGATATTTATGATGGGGAGCTTGAGCGGAGCCTCACTCTTGTTACGACATTTTTACAACCGGCACTGCTGGTAGTTTTAGGGGGAGTTGTTGGGCTTGTCATCTTATCAATCTTGCTGCCGCTCACCGACGTCAGTTCCTTAATTTCCAGTTAAATGAGGTGGAAAATGAAGAAAAAAAGAGCTTTTACCCTACTCGAGATCATGATCGTGATTTTTTTGATCGGTCTGATTGGAAGTGTCATTGGGTATAATATGAAAGGGAGTCTTGATGAAGGCAAAGGTTTTAAGACCAAACAGGCCCGAATCAAAATTAAAGAGATCCTTGAGCTTGAGATGGCAAAAGGGGTCAACCCAGAGGATCTTCTTGAGCACCCAGAAAAATTTTTAAAAGCAGCTGGTATTGTCAAGAAACCAGAAAAGATGCTGTTTGACGGATGGGGAGAGAAATTTGATTTGGACTTAAAGGATGATGGCTCTCTCAAAGTCAACTCAAAAAAATACGATTCTTGGAAGAGGAGGAAAACAGCCTTACGTGGACGTGATCTGGAAGAAGACGAATAAAAGGTATCATTTTACCCTTCTGGAGATTGTGATCTGTGTAGCAATCCTAGGGATAGCCGCGATCACCTTGAGCTGGCAGATGAAGGATATGCTAAAGGTCCATCATTTCAATAATAATGTCGATCATCTCGTGACAGACCTCAAAAAATGCCAACTCATTGCCCTTTCTGATCGGGTCGATATCGAAATGCGCATTGAGAAAAAAGGGGACACCTATTTATATACCCTCCACTGCGACGATCCGATTCCCTGTTTCATGAAGAGGCCGATGAAGTTGAATGGAGTGCAAAAGATGAAGGTGGGCAAAAAGCCTCTGAATCGCCATGTTCTTACCATTTACTCGTCGGGGAGAATCGCCCCTATCAATGAAATCGAACTGATGCAAGATGAAGAGCGGGGGATGGCGCTGCAGCTAGAGAAATCTCCTTTGATTGAAATAAAAAGAATCGATTGACTATGATTCAATCCTTGAAGTGGAGGCAAGAGCGATGAAAATTACCAGTTCTAAATTCAAGCAAGGGGAAGCAATCCCTCAGGTTTATACTTGTGAGGGATATGATTGGAACCCCCCTGTGGATTTCCATGAAGTTCCCAAAGAGGCCAAAAGCCTTGTCCTCATCATGGAAGATCCGGATGTCCCAACCGATATTCGACCCGATGGTCTTTGGGTCCATTGGATTGTCTATGAGATTGCTCCCGATTGCAAAGGGATACCTGAGCATTCTCGGCCACCCGGAACCCATGGTCGTGGGACCAATATGCGCACCGCCTACATGGGCCCCTGCCCTCCAGATAAGGAGCACCGTTATTTCTTTTATCTCTATGCACTCGACGTCATGCCCGATTGGCCAAAAGGGATGAACAAAGATGAGGTCATGAAGAAGATCGAGGGCCATATTATTGCCAAAGCTGAGCTAATAGGGACATACAAACTCCAAAAAACAAAATAATTTTCAGTAATTGCTTGACAACTTATTCTTTTAATCTTTAGTTTACAAATTAGAGAAAAAAACCCCTGGGAACTTCTAGGGTGTCCTTTAATCGTAGGAGGAAAAGGGATGGATTCAGCAATGATGTTAGCCAAGGTTTTCGGGCCCCTTTTGGGAATCGTGGGCCTTTGGATGCTCCTTTATGGTGACAATGTGGTTAAAATCACCACTTCAATCAAAAATTCACCAGCTGCGCAGTATTTTAGCGCATTTGTAAATATTTTGATTGGTCTGTTTATTATCAATGTATACAACGTCTGGGAGTGGAATGTTTTCTTTTTCATAACACTTCTCGGTTGGGCAATGTTTATCCGTGGGATTCTCGGACTATACATGCCTCAACTCATTGT
>QIGB01000089.1 GCA_003228815.1 Chlamydiota bacterium
GAGTGGCAAAATTTACCAAAAGATATGGTCTCTCAAAACATCATGCGGCAGCACTATGTATCGCTCGCCGCCATTTTAGATTTTCCGAACACCCTCCCAAGTCATCTGTAGAAATTTCAGATGGAAAACAAGGCCTTTTCACTTTACCACTACCCGTGAGGAATCGAGGTAAACATGTCTGGTCATGGTGGGGAGCGTTAAGCCGGAAATATCAAACGGCGCTTGCAGCGCACCTTCGAGCGAAAAAACATCGATCCTTAAGATCCGCGCCAGCTGATCTAAGAGATAAGAAAATCCCGAAGGTTGTTGGTGAGATCCCAGCACGTGAATCGTTAGCAACACTGCTTGGCTAGCGTCTCTATGCAATGAATAGATTTGTATAGATTTTTAGGAGCGGTTACGGACATAGATCTTTTCCTTCAACAGAAGGGCTGCAATCGTCATAGCAGCTACTTCTGTGATCACAGAACCTAATATTGGTCCAATCGTCAGAATCAAAAACCACCAGGACTGCGGGGAATTCCCAAAATGTTTCCCAAAAGCCCAGACCCCTTTTTCAGCTAGTTTGATGATCGGACGGGTCGAAGCCAAACTCATGATGACCACAATGAAAAAAGGCTCCACATAGACTCGTGAATTGAGATACTGGATCATCTCAGTCCATCCGTAAAATGCAGTGAAAACGAGCACAAGGGGAATAACCCAAATGGCAAAGACCACCTCGATCTCTCCTAGAAAATGGAGAATTTCGGAGAGAACCGTGTTTTCTCCTTTTTTCGCGACTTTGTTGGCAAGAGAGGTAAAGTGATGTGCGAGAAGAGTGTGAGTGATGGCCGCCAAAAAAATCAAAAGAGTCAAGATATGAAAAGGGGTTGCAGCAGAGGCCACTTCACTCAGAATCTCTAAAAGTCCCACTGCAAGCATCAAAGGACCTCTTTTGCCAACACAATGTTTGCCCCTTCCTTCTTCATCTTTTCAAGGGCATTTTTCTCGTCTTCTGGCTGCAGGTTGATCGCTCGACAACCATCGCAGACCACCGTCACCTCAAATCCCAAGGCTAGTGCATCCAAAGTTGAAAAGAGAACACAATATTCCGTCGCAACCCCTACCAGAGCAATCTTATGAATTCCCTGTTTTTTCAGGTATTCTTCCAATCCTGTTTTACGTAAATGAGCATTGTCAAAAAAGGTACTGTAACTATCAATTTCTGGATCGATTCCCTTATGGAAAACCTCTTTGATTTTTTCCGTATGTAGGCCCTTAGCAAATTCCGCTCCAACCGTTTCTTGCACACAATGGACCGGCCATAAAATCTGCTCAATTTCTCCCACTTGTATTCGATCCCCTACCTTTTTGCCTGGATGCGATGCAGCAAAGCTCACATGTCCCTTCGGATGCCAATCATTTGTCGCCAGAACAATGGGGAATTTATCCATCAATTGATTGATAATCGGAATGATATCATCTCCACCTGGAGTCCCAAGGGGTCCTCCCGGCATAAAATCCTTTTGCATATCGACCACAATCAATGCTTGCATCGAATCTCCTCAATCATTTGCAACTTCAGATCGAATAAAGACTTTTCAATCCCAGTGAAAAAAGGCTGGGGATTTACGAAACGACGCATGGCCTCTGGAAATTTTTCAAGTTCCGCATAGGTATTTTCACGCATTTGTTCAAGGGAGGGAAAGGTATAAGTCCGCTTGCCTCTTCGCAGCATCGGCACCAGAAGATCCTTATATTGCCAATCGTCTTGAACCTGTTTTTTTGCACCTGATTCGGTGTGATGCAAGATGGTTGTCCCAGGACCCATTTTTACATCATAGAGCATGTCGGCCACATACCCCTTCTCATCAAAATAGCGACGGATCTGTGAGATCCCAGGATTCGTTGTTTTACTCACCTGCTCTGAGATTTTGAGCCGGTATTTCCACTGCTTATCTGCTCCCTGCACGGCACTGAGCTTATACACCCCGTCCAAAGCGGGCTGATCTTTTGCAGTCACCAAGTTCGTACCAACACCCCATAGAGAAATTTTGCCCCCTTGAGCTTTTAGATCCGAAATGATGTATTCCGTCAGTTCATTGGTCGCCATGATTTTCGTGTCTTGCAGCCCCGCCTCATCCAGCTTTTTTCGCACTTCATTGCTCAAAAGATTCAAATCCCCAGAATCGAGACGAACCGCAATGAGTTTCAGCCCCGCTTCTTTGGCTACCTTGATGCCCCGTTCTACTCCTTTCAGCGTGTCGTACGTATCGATCAAAAAAATGCAATTTTCTGGCAAAGAGCTCGCAAAAGAATGAAAAGCTTTTTCTTCCTCCTCAAATGTCATGATAAAACTGTGCGCATGTGTTCCCATCACAGGAATGCCAAAAAGCTTTCCTGCGAGCACATTCGAACTCGAATGGCAGCCCCCGACAAAAGACGCACGCGAGGCGGCAATGGCCCCATCGATCCCTTGAGCCCTTCGCAGGCCAAATTCCACGATGTGGTCACCTCTCGCGGCATAACAGACACGCGAGGCTTTTGTCGCTATGAGCGTTTGGAAATTGAGAATATTGAGAAGGGCCGATTCCAAGATTTGCGCCCCAATGATTGGTCCCTGCACCCGGATAAACGGCTCGTAAGGAAAAACAGGAGTCCCCTCTTCCATTCCATCCACATCCACTTCGAGGCGAAAATCTCTCAAGTAGTCTAGAAAACCCTCCTCAAAAAGAGGCTCACCTTTTGGATTTTTCAAACTGGCAACATATGCTAAATCATCCTCTTCAAATCGAAAATTTTCGATGTACTCGAGAGCCACTTCCATTCCAGCACAAATGGCATAAGCCCCACCAAAAGGATATTTGCGAAAAAAAAGCTGAAAGACCGCTTCACGATCTTGCAGACCATTTTTCCAATAAGCATAAGCCATTGTCAGTTCATAGAGATCTGTTAAAAGACTAAGCGAGTCTTTATAGACCTGTTTCAGAAGATTTTTTGCTGCCATTTTCCTGTATTAACTTTTGCTTTCTTGCTTTGAGGTCATCGATTTGGTCTTGCACTTCTTGGATCTTTTGTTTGTCAGAAGCTGCCCTATCCCAAGCTCTTCTGGCATCCAAATAGTTTTCATTTTGAAACTGCCACCGCATCGCATTATTGATATTCCTCTGTGCGCTCCCACGCAATTTATCTTGCAAATCCTCGAGCTGCTCAATTTGCGCATCAATCTGCTTAATTTCCTCTTGTGATTCTGTTGAAACTAGAGATGTTTCGCTTGGCAGAGGATTTTCTTGCAAGCTGCCAAGTAGAGAGAAAAATAGCATTCCAAATTTGATGAGCATAGTGCTACTTTATCAGACAATTTTTTAGCAGACAACTCCAAGTTGTATCCCCTTCTCCTCATAATTTGAAAACAAAGAAATCTATTGTAAATTTCATGATTTTTTGATAACAATACACTTCATTTCTCAGCAAAAATGGAGGAGAAAAAATGATAAAAAAGGTGTTACTCTGCTGCCTACTCTCCCTACAAGGACTATATGCCCAAATGTTAGATTTTCATGCAGACAGTTCTCATTTTCAAATTCATTATTCTGAAATGGATATAAAAATAGTCCCAGAACTTCTTGAAACCCTAGAAGAATTCTATTCAACCATATCTGAGGAATTTGAACATACAATGCTTCATCAACTCCAGATAAATATCTACCCAGACATTCAATCTCATCATGACGCTATCGGCCTAACTAACGGGGCTGACTGGGTTGTTGCAAATGCAGATCATGGAGTGATCGATATCGTTTCTCCTCTGAATTCCGGACCTTCTCATTCGGAATCAACCATCCGTAAAATTATGCAAATTAATGTTGTAAAGTCTGTACTCTATGATAAATTTGGTCAGGATAACGTACCCTATTGGTTAGCATTTGGTATTGGAGCTTTAAAAGCTGAATATTCTTTTTCTCGTCCCCCTAAATACATTCCTACATTAATCGAATTAGAAGCAAAAAATTCGCCCGACTATTTTCATGCTGCATATTCACTCGTAAAATTTGTGCAAGAAACCTACGGATGGGAAATGCTGCTCCAATTAGCAGCAAATTATAATTTATATAAGGAAGAGGTTTACAATAGCTGGATTCAGTCTATTTCAAACCCGTAACTCCCACCTTACTTTTGAACTCACCTTACGCAAAAATACCAATCTATAAGCTGGCTCCAAGCAATCATCTGCGGCGCATTGCCCCTCAGCCAACTCGATTTGAGTTGGCCTTCGTCACAATACTTGCATCTGCCCACTTTCGCTCACCTTCTAGATTGGTATTTTTGCGTAAGGTGAGTTTTGAAATTTTGTCTTGCCAGAGAAGGGCACAACCTGTAAAATTAAGATACAATGAAAAGATTTGTTTTTATATTTCTCTTAATCCCCTCTTTTTTCTTTGCTGATGTAACAATTAAAGATCGATTATTAAAAGCAAGTCCTGGAGACTATCTTGTCACAGAACAAGGGGGAAGCTATTCTTTGCTCCTTCTCCGATTGATTGATCCACCATATTTGACTATCGAAGAGATCGCTATCGACCGAAGCAATATTGATTTAAAAAAAATTTCTTGGAAGAACTGGGTAGAAAATAAAGCCCCTGGGGCAACTTCTTGGACGGCCTTCTCTCTCGATCTAGAAAAAAACACTCTCTCTCGATCCTATTCTTTTCTTGAAAATCAATGGCTCTTCATAGAAAAGTCAGATTATTTTTTTAAAGAACTCCTCTCTCTTCCTTTTCGTCCCACGCGTGATAATGAACGAAAAAAAATAGGTCCAGCCCCAATGCCTGGAGAAATTGACCGGCGCAAATTTTGGAAGCCACAGCTGATCCGCGATGGAAAAAAGCATAAAAAGTGTGAATATGAAGTGATGCGAGCCAAATGGCCCGCTGACAAGACCCAGCTTGCGGGATGTATCTTCGAGTTTTATCTCGATGTCGAGCAGCCCACCTTCCCCTTTCCTTATTGGATGGAAGTGCAACATCCCCATTATACCTTCAAAATCCGTGCCATCGATTCTGGCAGCGGTATCCAATCTCCCATGAAACTTCTCAAGTAATCCCCTGAAACTCAGCGTGAACACCGAGTTATGAACAAGTTTTCCGCAAGCCCCTCCGTTCTCTAGGAAACCCTCTATAGAGCTCATAGGGGTCCATAGGGCGAAACACCTCAATCTCTTGGATGTCAGGTACTTATATCACAACTTAACAAACTTTTTACAATCTCCTTAAATCTCTTTAAAAACGTCGGATCTCGTTATTCTTCAGCTTTTTCCGCAACTTGTGAACAATTTTTCCACAAGCCCTAGAAACAAAAAAACCCGTTTAAAAAAACGGGTTTTTTTCCACTTTAATCGAAAAAACTTTTAGACTTTTTCTGAACTTTGCAATTCTGCAAGTCTTTCTATTCGACCGGGAATAGTTGGAGCAGAATTCCATGCATGCCCTGTTCCTTCCATCCATCTACCCGTTAGATAATTTAATTCAAAGGCATTTGTAAGGTCGGTAATTTTGGAACTTGTCATTGCAATATCCCCTTCTACCATGATCGGCTTCGCTTCAATCGGACTTGAAGACTTGCCCAAAGAACTCTGCATACGAGAAAATTCTTCAACAACAGTTCTCGCAGTGGCGACAAGTGTGACAAAATGGTCTCTTTTTTCTTGGAATTGGGTCAATTCTTTGGCAATTCCACTCTTATCTTTAGCTTCTCTATAATGCTCAACACGTTCATTTAATTGATCCAATAGTTTTTCAGCTGATGCAGGTGCATGATGCAAAGCTGACCAAAAACTTGTCTTTATCGTTTTACCCTCTGAGTCGATAAAATTTATTTTTCGATCTAAGATTTCATTAAAATCTTGTAAGGTAAAGGTTTCAGGCCTAGTGGCTGCTGTTGTCATAATTTCCTCCAGGGTTGAATGAGATTTTCTTGATTTTGAGTGGACAGTATTTTAATTTTTAAAGAGCTTTTTTTCAATCATCTTTTTTTTGACAAGCTTTTTCCCACAACTTATGAACAGTTTTTCTACATACCCTCGAAACAAAAAAACCGTTTAGAAAAACGGTTTTTTTACCACTTTATTTGGAAAAATTGTTTAGACTTTTTCTTGATTTTGCAATTCTTCAAGTCTTGCTATTCGCCCAGTAATAGTTGGAGTAGAATTCCACACATGCCCTGTTCCTTCCAGCCATTTACCTGTTAGATATTTTGATTCAAAGGCATTTGTAAGATCAGTAATTTTGGCACTTACTGGGGCAATATCCTCTTCTGCCATAATCGGTTTCGATACAAATAGTTTTGAAGATTTATTCAACCCTCTTTTCATCTCAGCAAATTTTTCAACAACAGATCTCGCAGTTGCAACAAGTGTAACAAAATGATCTCGTTGTTCTTGGAATTGCTTCAATTCCGCAGCGATTCCTTTCCTATCAGTAGCTACTCTATAATGTTCGACTCGTGCATTTAATCGATCCAATAGTTTTTGAGCTGATTGAGGTGCAGCATGCAAGGCTGACAAAAATTGCATTTTAAGTACCTTACCATTTTCATTTAAAAAATTGATTTGCTGATCTAAGAATTGGTTAAATTGTTTTAAAGTATAGGTCTCGGTCCCAGTAGGTGCTGTCATCATTTCCTCCAGTGGTTGAATGAGTTCTTCATTGCTTTCGATGGGGAAGTATTGTAAATTTTAAAGCTCTATTTTTTCAATCATCCTTATGATATGCTTGAGTTTTGGAAATGAATGATGCAAGAAGTAGAATTTGAAAATAAGCTCTATCGTATCTCCTTTGATGCGATGCATGTTTCTCTTAAAGAAAAGCTCAAAGAGGAAGAACTGAAGAAATATCTGGAGCTTTTAGAAGCAGTGCAAAAAAAACCTCGCTCTGTTTACAGCGAGGTAAAAGCTTTTGGGGAAAAACATAGCGATGTGGCTGAAGTAATCAATTTGCTCACTTTCGCTCATATCCAAAATCATCGCATCGCAGAAGCAGAAAAGCTGATTGAAGATACCTTTAATAAACATCCTGAATATCTCTTTGCCCGAATCAATTATGCCGATCAATGCATACGGAAAAAGAAGCTTGAGATGGTCGAGGAGCTTTTTCCCACATTTGATCTAAGTGAGCTGTGCCCAGAAAAAGAGGTCTTTCATACGAGTGAGTTCCGTGGCTTTCTCATCATGATGACCTACTACCACAAAGCACGCAAAGAAAAGGAAAAAGCGATTCATTACTTTGCAAAAGCCAAAGAAATTGAGCCGCATCATCCCAGCGTACGTTACCTAGAGAAAAAACTCCTCAAAAAATCTCTACTTGCTCGGCTTCTCCGAAAGAAGTAACGTGATGATGGTCTCTTCACCATTGATATCCCACTTTTTTCCCTCTTGAGGGCCAAAAGTGATATTGACACCTAGGATTTCATGCATGATGAGCTCGCGATGTTTTTCAAAGGCTTGCATGATACGCTCAGTGGTCAGCATGCCAATTTCTACGCGATCGGTGACATGAAAGCCATCATCACGCCGCATGGTATTGATTTTGTTGATCAGTTCACGAGCAATTCCTTCGAGAAGGAGCTCTTCATTGAGCTCGGTATCGAGAGCAACTGTAATCCCCTCTTCAGAGCGAGCCACAAGCCCTTCGCGTACTTCTCGCTGAACAGAAACATCTTCGGGAGTGAGGGTAAAAGATTCTCCCTCCAAATCAATTGCTAAAGATTCACCCTTCAGAAGAATGGCCAGTTGTTTTTGATCAAACTTCTTGATCACTTCTTGTGCGATCCGCATTTTGGGCCCGACCTTTTTGCCAAGCACACGAAAATTCGGTTTGCAAGTGAGGGAAACAAATTCTTCTTCCTTATTGGAAAAGGCAACATTGTGCACGTTGAGCTCTTCAGCAATGAGCTTTTCTTGTCGTTTCAAAGCAGCCAAAAGTTCTTCATCGGCTGTGATGACATGGGCTGCTTTGAGAGGCTGGCGGACTTTGAGTTTATGCTCTTTTCGCAGGGCATGCGTATTACTCACGACGATTTGCGTTGCTGTCATCTCTTTTTCCAGGTCGACATCTCGTAAAGTAGGTTCTGGGAGTGGATAATCGCAGAGATGGACAGAAACCGGATCGATGTCTCGCCTGAGTTGGAGATAAATCGCCTCTGTCAAAAACGGAATGAATGGAGCAGCAACTTTTGTGAGCGTGATGAGGACATGATAGAGCGTTTCAAAGGCTTCTCTTCGGTCTGGTGTATCTGTATCTGCCCAAAAACGTGTTCGGCATCTTCGGATATACCAATTTGTGAGCGAATCGATGAAAAAGACAAGAGGTGTCACCGCAGAGCGCAGCTGAAAGCGCTCCATTTCCTTTGTCACCTCTTCAACCACCTGCTGCAATCGAGAGAGAATCCATTTGTCGATATCTGCATTTGGGTTTACCTTTCCATTCGGCTTCCAATCGTAAATTTTGGCATAGGTGGAAAGAAAAACATGAGCATTCCAAAAGGGAATGAGCACCGCGCGCATCACCTGCCCCACACCTTTTTCAGAAAAGCGCAAATCTTCTGCTTCGACTGCACCGCTTCCCATGAGGAAAAGACGAATTCCATCAGCGCCGTATTCATTGATCATTTTTTCAGGTTCAGGATAGTTCTTGAGCCTTTTGGACATCTTGTTGCCATCTTCGGCCAAAATGATTCCATTCACGATCACATTCTGGAAGGCGGGTTTATCAAATAGTGCAGTAGAAAGGACATTCAGAGTATAAAACCAACCTCTGGTTTGATCGAGCCCTTCAGCAATGAAGTCTGCTGGAAAACTCTGCATCGTCTCCTCTTTATTCTCAAAGGGATAATGATTTTGGGCATAGGGCATGGCCCCTGACTCAAACCAGCAGTCAAACACTTCGGGGATCCGCTTAAAGGTCTTGCCATTTTCTTCAAATGTCAAATCGTCAATAAAATGACGATGCAGATCGGAAACCTTTTTTCCTGTCCGCTTTTCGAGCTCTTCAACACTTCCGATTACGACAATTTCTCCGTCTTCACTGCGCCAAATGGGCAAAGGAGTCCCCCAATAGCGATTGCGTGAGATGGACCAGTCACGAGCATTTTCCAGCCATTTGCCAAAACGGCCATGCTTGATGTGCCCCGGCACCCAATGGATCTTTTGGTTGTTCTTGAGAATACGATCTTTGATTTTTTCAACGGCGACAAACCAAGTGCGCACAGCACGATAAATTAGAGGGGTGTCAGAGCGCCAGCAAAAGGGATAGCGGTGACGCACTTGCGAGTGACGAAAAACTCGTTTTTGACTTTTAAGTTTTTGGATGATGGGTTTGTCGGCATCTTTGACAAATTCCCCTTCAAATTCAGGGATTTCATCTGTAAATTTGCCATTTTGGTCGATGGGGCAAACGATTTCAATGCCCGCCGCTGTGCAGATAAAAAAGTCGGCCTCTCCAAAAGCAGGCGCCATATGAACAATGCCCGTTCCATTTTCCGTGGAGACAAATTCATCGACAAGAACTTGAAAAGCAGATTGTTGTCTCTTATGAGCATAATAAGGAAAAAGGGGCTCATAATGTTTCCCTGCAAGCTCTTTTCCCTTCATCGTCTCGACAATTTCGTATTCTTCTGGATTTTTGAAATAGGCTCCGAGACGATCCTTGGCAAGAATGTAATATTGATCGCTTTCTTTCGTCAGAATTTTGACATATTCAATTTCAGGACCTACTGCCACCGCCAAATTTGAGGGTAGAGTCCATGGAGTAGTCGTCCAAGCGAGAAAGGCCGTATGAGGATCAGAAGTAAGCGGAAACGTGACTGTCAAAGAAGGATCGTCAACATCTTGATAATTGAGATTCGCCTCAAAGTTCGAAAGAGGTGTCCCCAATTTCGCTGAATAGGGCATTACCTTAAAACCTTCGTAGATGAGCCCCTTTGCATATAGCTGCGAAAAAGCCCACCAAACCGATTCCATAAATCCCGGATCCATCGTCCGATAAGTCTTTTCAAAATCAACCCATCGTCCCATTCGGTTGACTGTAGTTTTCCACTCCTCCGTATAGCGTAAGACAATACTACGACATTCCTCATTGAATTTATCGATCCCAAATGCTTCAATTTCTGGGCCACCAGAAAGTTCTCGAGCCTTTTCAATTTCATTTTCAACAGGGAGACCATGGCAATCCCATCCAAAACGACGAGGGACAAAATAGCCTTGCATCGTTTTAAATCTGGGCACGACATCTTTAATCGTTCCAGCGAGTAAATGCCCATAATGGGGAAGACCTGTAGCGAAAGGAGGGCCATCGTAAATGGAAAAAAGAGTTCCCTTTTCGCGAGCCTGAATAGAAGCTTTAAAAACTTCTTTTTTTTGCCAAAATTCTAAAATTCTTTCTTCCCTGCTAGGGAACGATTCTTTTTGATTTGTTTCAAACATTGCGGTGTGCGACAGATGAGCTCAAAGTTAAAAATTTCACCTCTTAATCCTCTTGACTTAACAATCCCATTTTGGGCCATTGTCTAAAAACATCCACAGCGAGATTGGTCAAGTCTTCCATCCGTTTTGCAGAATGAATTCTCCCTTCGATATGCTCAAGAGAATGTTTAAAATAGACTTGATATCTTTCTTCCTTTCCAGAACGAGCAAAATCATGAACAACAGGGCTGTGTTGTCTCGCTATCTTTTGGATATAATCGATAAGAGGTCTTTGAAAACGACTCAGATCTTTTTCATAACATCGGTGAGTGGTTCTCACTGTCGATAAGAGAAACAACCCATTGAGTCCTATCCCATAGTAAGGCCTAATTACCCCACAAGCACTAATTCCTGTCATGATAAAGCCATAGGTCATATGCATCCAATGAACCTTGCATCTTGCTAGTAGATTCTCTGAAAGACCTAAAGTCAAAACAACTAAAAAGGTATAGACAATTGCAAAAAAGAGATTGGTAACCGCACTCGCAAGACTCATCAATCCCGCTTCGAGAAAAGTCACCCGTGAAGCAAGCATCTGGGTCAGAGAAAAATCCTTTTCCAGAAATTCATAGGGAATGTTTTTCAAGCTCGCATAGGAGACCTGAAGAAGAGCAGAGGACTCTAAGACAATCTGCCCCTTATCAGAAGACTCAGGAAGGTATTTTTTCATCCCCTCACGGATAGAGCTCATCAATCCTGACAAGGCGTAAAACTGTACTGTACTCGACATAGAACTCAACTTATTGTAAGATAGTGGGTAGAATTATAGATCAGAAGTCATTAAAGATAAACCTTTTAGTGAAAGCCTCTAAGAATGAGCGACTTAAAGAAAGGTTGAAAAAAAATCTATAATGTGGTATATTAAGTATGGGGGTGTACAGGTTTCGACTTAGCAATGGAACATAAGTGGCATGCAGAGGATGTCAGTTGGCCTCTCAAAAAATCTGGCGAAATGATAAATGGCAAATCAAACAAGATTGTCGAAGTTGATTTTTCTCCAAGTGAAGAAAAATTAGCTAATGTAGCTTAAGACCTAACAGTCTTAGCAACTCGGTGACCTAGAGTGTACCAGGCATTTTAGAATCACTGTCATACTTCCTGGTTTGGATCTAAATTCATTTACGCTTTTTAGAATTCTGATTCGAGACATTAAAAAGGCGGGTTGCTTCCCAGTGGGGCACCTTCCATCAGAAGCAACTGCGAAACTGAAGGTGATAAGCATGTAGTCATTTATGCTGAAGTTGGCTAAGGACGAGAGTTCGATTCTCTCCACCTCCATCATATTTTAAGGCTTCACTTTTCTGAGTGAAGCCTTTTCTCGACTTTGTACCTTTTGGCAACTTAAGTCATGCCGCCTGAAGCATCCTTTTCACTATAGCTTCCGCCCATTCTTTCATTTTCGGTGTA
>QIGB01000062.1 GCA_003228815.1 Chlamydiota bacterium
AATGTTCACCACCCCCATTTCCCCTATGGAGAGATGGAAAAATTTATTGTTTGAGATCACCTCAGAAAAAGAAGTTTCCCCTATGGAAATGCGATTGAAAAACCGATTGCCAGGTTCCATCGGGCATCCCATTTTTCATAGAGGAAATGGGGGTGGTGAACATTTACATTTTTTTCTTTCAATAATGAAGCTATTCCCAGTAGACTCTCTAGTACTTTCGTCCAAAAAAATTACAAAGAACCCAGGAGAAAATTTTGTCAGGCACAGTTCCAACAAGATTAGATTTTCCTCAACTCAGCACGAATCGACTAGGAGATGTTCTTAAGTGGCTCAAGTTAGGCGATTGTCTCATCCTCTGTACAAGAGGGAAAAAAAAGCAGATCATCCAACACATTTTTCATCATTGCGTCTATAAGGGAGAAGGGGCAGAAGACATTCCTCTAGATAGTCTCCGATTGATTAATATCGTAGTCCATCCTGAGACCCTAGAGAAATGGCAAAGGGTATTCGAAGCAGCGGAACATCAGATTTGTGCATGTAATATCCAAAAAAACATACACAGTGAAGCTTCCCCTTTCCCTTATACATATCAAGTGAGTATTCGATAGGTTCCATCTCGCTAACGACAGATAAAAGAGTCGAATTTCTCCTCTAATTCCTCGCTAAGAGCTACATCGAAATGAAAAGGCCGCGCGCTAGCGTTTAGCTCTTGATCCCCACATCCTTGGGATCGGAAATTTTGCAAGGCAAAGTTTTTTACTCCCATTTCCTGAAGGGTGTTTGCAAGCGTGAGGATATCATTTTTTGAGAGAAGCTGAGAATGGACAGTAGTCCGAAATTCGCAAGGAACCCCACTTTCTAGAAGAAGATGAGCGGCAAGCCGGGCATTTTTTCCGCTATTTTTCACAAGCGTGATCCGCTCATACTGATCAAAAGGGGCCTTGATATCCATCCCCACCCAATCCAGCCAAGGAATCACTTTTTCCAAACGATTGGGAACTGCTCCAGATGTATGAAGACCTATTTTGAACCCCAACTCCTTTACCTCTATGATCGCTTCTTTTAAGTGTGGCTGAGAGAGCGGTTCTCCCCCACTAAAAACGATCCCATCGAGAAGATTGCGCCTATTCTTCAGGAAATGAATGATTTCTTCCCAAGGCATGGAGCCTTGGGAAGAAAAAGATTGAAGATGGGGATTATGACAATAGCGACATCGCAGAGGACATCCGCTGCAAAAAAGGACAGCTGCCAATTCCCCAGGGTAATCGATTGTGGTAAAGGGGGTGACCCCATCAATGCCAATCAAATTACTCTTCCAAGCTAGCGTTACATTCTAAGAAGAATTTCCTCTCATAATACTCACCCTTTTTCCCAATGTTAAATGTGGAAACAGGTCTCTGGTATCCCATCACTCTAGTCCAAACTTCACACCTCTGGCGTTTATGAACTGGGATTGAAATTTTTTCTTCGCATTCAGTCAACATTGGCAAACCTCCTTTCTTGAGCCATTAGTTCTTCATCACATTTAGGACAAAACTCGTGTTCCCCATCCAAATACCCATGTTTCGGGCAAATAGAGAATGTCGGGGTGATGGTAATATAAGGCAGTCGATAGTTTTCGAGTGACCGCCTGACAAGTTTTTTACAAGCCTCTGCACTAGAGATTTTCTCCGACATATATAAATGCAATACAGTTCCTCCGGTATATTTTGACTGGAGTTTTTCTTGCATTTCCAGGGCCTTGAACGGATCATCGGTATATCCTACTGGAAGCTGTGAGGAATTGGTGTAATAAGGCTGATGTGCTGTACCTGCTTGAAGAATCCCGGGGAACCTTTTTTTGTCTTCTTTTGCAAAACGATATGTGGTCCCTTCCGCTGGGGTCGCTTCTAGGTTATAGAGATGCCCCGTTTCCTCTTGAAAACCCACCATTTTTTCTCGAATATGATCGAGCAGATCTATGGCAAATCCCCCCCCCCAAGAAGTAGTGATGTCTTCACGATCATCCGTAAAATTGCGAATCAACTCATTGATCCCATTCACTCCGATGGTCGAAAAGTGATTGCGAAGGGTGCCCAAGTAGCGTTTGGTATAAGGATACAATCCATTATCGATCAGACGCTGAACCAGCTTCCTTTTAATTTCCAAGCTAGATTTTGCAATATCTAGAAGCTCATCGAGTCTTTGGTATAATTCTTCTTTTTTATTTTTGAAGAGATAGCCGAGTCGTGCACAATTGATTGTCACAACTCCCAAGGAACCGGTCTGCTCAGCAGAACCAAAAAGCCCATTTCCTCGTTTCAAAAGTTCTCTTAGATCCAATTGCAATCGGCAGCACATCGATCTCACCATGTGAGGTTCCAACTCGGAATTGATGAAATTTTGGAAATAGGGAAGGCCATATTTTGCTGTCATATTGAAGAGGAGATCGGCATTTTCACTATCCCAATCGAAGTCAGAGGTAATATTGTAAGTAGGAATCGGAAAAGTGAATACTCGACCTTTGGAATCTCCCGTTGTCATCACTTCAATATAGGCCCGATTCACCATATCCATTTCTACTTGCAAATCGCCATAAGTGAAAGAGACTTCTTCTCCCCCTATGATCGGATGTTGATCTTGCAGATCTTTTGGACAGGTCCAATCAAATGTAAGATTGGTAAAAGGAGTTTGCGTTCCCCACCTTGAAGGGACATTTAAATTGAAAATGAGCTCCTGAATTTTTTGCTTCGTTTCCTTATACGTGAGTTTTCCATGACGGAGATAGGCTGCAAGATACGTATCCACAGAACTAAAAGCTTGTGCCCCTGCCCATTCATTTTGCAGCGTGCCTAAAAAATTGACCATTTGCCCAATGGCGCTTGAAAGATGTTTGGGAGGTCCAGCTTCCACCTTTCCCGACACACCATTGAATCCCTCTCCGAGCAACGTTCTCAAAGACCATCCCGCACAATAGCCTGCTAACATATCCAGATCATGAATATGCAGAGCTCCTTCTCTATGCGCCTCTCCAATTTCTTGAGGATAGACATGACTCAGCCAATAGTTTGCGATCATCTTCCCAGATGTATTGAGAATCAATCCTCCAAGAGAATAGCCCTGATTTGCGTTTGCATTGACCCGCCAATCCTTACATTCCAAATATTCATTTGTGGATTCAATCGCATCGACAATCGCCTTAGAGTCTTTCCGCATTACAGATCGTTTTTCTCGGTAAAGAATATAGGCTTTGGCTGTTTGAAAATATCCTTCTTCAGACAAGATTTGCTCAATGATATCCTGAATCTCTTCTGTTTGAGGAATCCGATCTTCTTGGAAAAAGGACAATTTTTCGACTACAATCTCTTCCAATCTTTCCGCTTCAGTTGAAGAAAAAGAACCCGTTACTTTCCCAGCTCTTCGAATCGCCGAAACAATTTTTTCTTTATCGAAAAGAGCCTTAGATCCATCTCTTTTTATGATGTATTTTGGTGCAGAGGACTTAACAGCACCGCCTTCCTCGGTCAGAATTCTATGGTCTTCAGTTTTCCTCATCTAAGCCTCCCTACTACAGCATATTGTGTATTTTCCATCTAAAGCCTACCATATCTTGTGGTTTCTTTTTGTTTCAACTCATTTTTTTTGCCCTCGGAAGAAAAAATTTTGCGCGCAATGCGTTGGAAAAGTATACTGGCGATTTGATCACACTCCTACTCCTCAGTTGCCATGTCAAAAAAAAGTATTTTCTCCTTTTTCATTTGTTTTTTCATCGGACTTGCTATTTGGTTTTCTCCCATCCCGGAAGGAGTAACCAAACAAGCCTGGCATCTCTTGAGTATTTTTATTTTTACAATCTTAGGAATCATCGCGAAACCCTTGCCAATGGGTGCCATGGCTCTTGTCGGCCTCATGCTGACCGTACTCACAAAAACACTGACTTTTCCAGAAGCATTTTCCGGATTCCAAAATGATGTTGTTTGGCTTGTTGCCTTTGCTTTCTTTATTTCCCGCGGCATCATCCATACAGGACTTGGCGCTAGAGTGGCCTATCATCTGATGTCTTTACTTGGGAGAAATTCCATTGGATTAGGGTATGGATTGGCTATGACGGATCTCCTTTTAGCCCCTATGATTCCCAGCATAACAGCTCGAGCCGGAGGGGTTATTTTTCCCATTCTCAAATCCGTTTCAAAAGCATTCGATAGCGAACCGAATAGCGGCCGAAAAAAAATAGGTGCCTACCTTACCCAAACTGCATTCCAATCCACGTGCATCACCAGTGCAATGTTTTTAACCGCAATGGCAGGAAATCCCTTCATTGCGGAAATTGTCGCTAGAAATGGCGTTGCTATCACTTGGGGAAAATGGGCTTTGGCAGCAATTGTACCCGGCATTCTCAATCTCCTTGTCCTCCCCTACTTTCTCTACAAGATCTACCCCCCCGAAATCAAGGGAACCCCTGATGCCCCCAAAATCGCACACAAACATCTAGCGGAAATGGGCAAACTTTGCGCAAAAGAGTGGATCATGATTGGGGTCTTTGTCTTATTGATCACCCTTTGGATCCTCGGGCCCAGCATTGGCCTCAATGCAGCCACAGCTGCTCTATTTGGCCTCGTGATCCTCCTTTTAACCAAAGTCCTATCTTGGAGTGACATCCTCAAAGAAGATGGCGGTTGGGATACCCTCATTTGGTTTTCCACCCTCGTGATGATGGCCTCTGCTTTGAGTAAGCTCGGCCTTGTGCAGTGGTTTAGTACTTGGACAATATCCCACGTACAGCAATTGAACTTGACCGGTTGGGGCTTAGGTTTTGTGCTACTGGCTTTGATCTATTTTTATGCTCACTATTTCTTTGCAAGCAACGTTGCCCAAATAGGGGCTATGTATCCCCCATTTTTTTTATTAGCCCTTTCCTTTGGGACACCTCCCCTCATCGCGGCGCTCGTACTGGCATTTTTTAGCAATCTCTTTGGCGGACTCACCCACTATGGTTGTGGGCCTGCTCCCGTACTCTTTGGAGCGGGATATGTCAAGATCACCGAATGGTGGAGACTTGGCTTTATCGTCAGTGTCCTGAACATTCTCATTTGGCTATCCGTTGGAGCCCTTTGGTGGAAGCTGATTGGCCTCTACTAAAAATTTCTTAATAAGACTAGTCGCCTTCTTATACGGAGAAACGGTATTGACAGTAACCCATTTGCTAAGAGGCCATTTTTTTTCCGACCGCAATGTGCACCAAGACCACACGCCTGTTTTTTCCAAATTTCCTTTCCGGCCTTCCTCTTCCACCATTTGAAGAATTTGTGTAACAACAAGGGAAAATTGTTCGATCGCTTTTTTTAAGTCGTCGGAATGATATTTTTCATAGAAATGCCTTGCGATCTTCACATATTCCCAAGAAGTGAATCCCTCTCCTGGCATTTGCGGCATCTTGCCCTCTTTCCCAGCTTCATACCAAGATAGTAGTAACTTCCCCCATCCAATTTGATAAGCAATAAGATCGATCACACTCACCTTGCCGCCCGCTGCTTCAATTTCCTTCTGATGCGCCATTGAAGAAGGAATTTCAGCAGCAACTTGGATCAGCTTATGATAAGCCTTTTCGATTTCATTTTTCAGAGTGTGCATTAAAAAATTTCTTACCTAAATTTAGGACATTATGATAGCATATCGACGAGAATTTTGGAGGGATGAAATCTTGCAAAATACGATTCCAAAACTAAGCGCGCCGAAGTTCGGCAATAACCCCTTAGAAAGCATCGTCGAGTGGTTATTAAATGGAGATCGCATCTTTCTTGAACAAGATAGGTTGAGAAAGGTATTTCACGAGTGCACCCCAGATCCATCGTCTGCTAAAAGTTCGTCTCGAAATATTGTCGTGAGCCTAACCGCTGAAGTAATGGTAGAATTCTGGAACTTCGTGATAAAGGAACTGACATTTCATGAATGTACTTGTGCACTGAAAGATCGAGTGAATGGGACACAACTCGATCTTCCAAATTTAACCATGATTTCTTATTCTCTTCCTCTAATTAAGTAAAGTAGTCAGTCCAGAAGAAAACTATAAATTATTTACATCTTCTTTAATGCGATTAATAGACCCAATGAACTTTTGCTGGAATTCCAATTTATGAGGATTTGACTTCAAATCCTCTACCGTTTCACGCATTTCTTTCACAGAAAAGAAAAGATCTTGAATCGCACGATTTTCGTTAGAATTTGGCTCAGGGAAAAGATGATTCAAATCATGAATTTTCGCATCAATGGTATCCAAAATTTGGAAAGCTCGACGATACACTTGTGGTTTATCAAATAGATTGAGACTTTGTTTTTGCAAAACATCAATCTGTTCTAGAGCTTCTTGAAGCTCTTTCTTTATGGCATTTTCATCTGAAGGCTTACTTGCTTTTTGCTGCAAAACGAAAATTCTCCTTTTTTCCACCTCAATTGCACAATAATGAAAAGAGCATTTTGGGTCCAACTAGAAAGGAATCGAAATGGAAAAACTTGGCTTTCTGATTGCAGCAGACTGCGCTGCAGAATAACTGATGAGAAATACCGCAAAATCGTACCAGGCATGAAGAGCAACGCTTTCTTTAAGAGAGCGATTTTTATAGGTTAGCCATCCAAAGTAGAGTCCAGCAGACGTGATCAATGGAATGCCGAATGAATAATAACGCCATCTTTCTTCGGGTTCCATTAGCGAGGCATTGGGAATATGCATGGCTCCAAAAGCTAATGAAGAGAGCAAAATGCCTCCCCAAGGGGAAAAGGTTTCAGAAAGACGCGACTGTAAGAATCCGCGGAAGAAAGACTCTTCTCCAATCCCAACAGGAAAAGCAAGAAGGGGAAACGTAGAGGAAGAAGAAGAAAGCCGGACATGAGACTCTACTTTTTCAGATAGATAACCGAATCCTATTCCTAAGCCCAGAGCTCCTAAAAACCCACCCCAGACTTCTGGTTTTTTAAGCACACTCCATTGAAAAGGAGCAACGGCCAAATCGGTGAAGCTATCCGTCGGCATTTTATAGGAATACCCCTCTTCCCCATTGTAAGCACGCACATCTCGGTAGGCAGCATAAATGCCATAAAACCAAGTATTTTGCATCGCGAGGAAATTAGAATACTGAAAATCTTCATTGATCAGATTTGAAGAAACCAAACTGATGAATAAACCTGAACTGCCAAAGAGGATACTAGCGGTTTGATAATCTCCTAAATAGGCATGTCCAAGTCCAGGGACCAGACCTAAGCAGACAGCTAGAAAAGAACTTTTTCGGCGCGGAGTAACTGTAAGTGGGGACAGATCGATATCTTCCTTAGGAACGGGCTGCTGAGTCATGAAGCTTGGTTCAAGTATAGCCATTTCTTTCAAGTGCTTTTCTTCAGAAAGAGTCGGTTCTGACTCAAGCTCTTCATCAACCCCATAAAAGCGACCTGCTGAAAATAAAAAAGCAATAGAAAGAATTGGAAATAGATTTTTCATACAATCCTCAAGTTTATTGAAAATAATGATAGCGGCTAATTACTTTGATTTCAACATGAATCTTCTGCCAAATGAATAGAGGGATAGCAGTTACGGATTACAACTTCGCTGCGCAATCACTTCGAAAGTATGGAACATCTGTTGACCGCATGAAATTATCGATTGCACTTCTTTTTTTTCCTTCATTTCGCAGATCAAGAACCCCATCGACTCAAAAAGTTCTTTCAATTTCTCCTGTGTTAAGATACTCAACTCAGGTTTTTGAGCCCAGTCATGTTCCATTCCAAAGAATCCACCTGCAAAGTACCCTCCAGGCTCTATACGACCGAGAACATTCTCTTTCATCACCTGTTGGAATACCCCTGACGCAATGTAAGAAAAGACATAAGTACCAACAACAGCTTTGAAGGGGCAATACTTTGAATCCAAGGTTTCAATTTTTCCGGTGATCCTGTTGATGACTCCGTGATCCAATTCCAACTTTTTGAGATTTTCCTGTGTATACTGAATGGCATTGGGTGCAATATCGAGAAGAGTTACATTGTGACCTGCTTGAATGAGGCATATGGCATTCTTACCCGTTTCGCAACCCACATCCAAAACAGATCTAGTAGAATGGTTTTGCCAGAGATACTCCCGAACCAAAGTATCGATAGCACAAAACGGCTTTGGAATTTTCTTGGTTTTTTGTAAATCCTCAATAAATTGGGACCACTTTTCAACTTCTGAAACACTATTCGACGAAAGCAACAGACTCAATCTCCTTCATCCACCAATCTACATGCTACAAAAGACAAAAATAAAAATAGAAACAAATTCACATTTCAATTACAAAAGAAAATTTAGGTGTAGCTATTCACAAGAGGTTTTTCATGAAAACATCCCTTTTTGTTCTCAGTTTAGTACCAGCAAATTTCTTGCTAGCAACAACTTCTACCGAGTCATTTTTATATGAGAATTATTTAATTGTAGAAGAACAGGAAGAACGTCCTCAATACGATTCCGAAGACCCTTTGGATCCAGATTACGTGAAAAGACTCCCTCCCACCCCTGAACCGGTAAAAGAAGATGATTCTAGCTGCTGTTATGGGTGTCGTTGCATGCCAGAGCCAAAAAGAGACGCCTCTTGCAACTGCTGCAGCCCGACCTATCATGATTGTCAATGCGGCTGCAATGCACCAAAGCAAAATAAATGCATCTCTAGTGAATGCTACACCCCGGCTTATCATGATTTGCAGTGCGATTGTGGCTTTTATATTTTGGGAGACTTTCTTTATTGGTATGCCAGAGAAACAAATCTCTCCTATGCCCTTGAAATCGTTACCACCCCAGAATCATTCCCACAAGCAGATCTTCTAAATCCTGTCCCCGCCTTTGCTCCTAAGAAAACTCATCATATAGATACAAAATGGGATCCAGGTTTTCGCGTAGGAGTCGGAACAAATTTCAGCTGCGATGGATGGGATAGCTTGCTTCAATGGACCTATTATAAGAATGAAAAAAAGGGAGCAAAAATGGTTACTGGTTTTGGACCGGAACCAAGTGCTGCAGAAACAGATCCCGGCATAACCTTCTTGCTGAATCAGTGGTTCAATGCGAGTTTTATGAGATTTAATGAACCAATGGTATTTAATAAAGTTTCTGCAAAATGGCAATTGCATTTCAATCAACTTGACTGGGAAATCGGGAGAAAATATTGGCTGAGCCCTTGTTTCTCCATGCGTCCCTATTTGGGCCTGCGGGGGGCTTGGATCAAGACGGAGTTTGGAACCTCTTCGTTTTTTGCTATGGCAAATACAATTAGCCCATCGCAATTTGTTAGCAAGGATGGTCTATATAAAGATGATTTTACCAATCGCTCCTGGGGCGGGGGAATATTGGGTGGAATCCAACCCAATTGGCACATTTGTCAAAACTTCATTCTCTTTGGGAACGTCGAAATGGCTCTCATATGGGGAAAATTTGAGGCCGAAAAGAAAGAAAATTACCGTTTAGATCAAGTCAATACAGCAGCTCCGGAACCTACCTTTGTAGCAGTTTTGTATAAGAATAAAGCAGATAACGACTTCTTCCAAATGATCCCTATTCTCGACTTGGCCATCGGTTTTCGCTGGGAAGAAACCTGGTGCTGTGATCGTTATCGCACAGCATTAGATCTTGGTTGGGAACACCACATCTTTTTTGATCAAAACCACCGCCTGAAAACAATTGCCCCATTCGCTGTCCGAGACAGAGAAGACAATGATAGAATCCTTGCGCAATATTTTTCTTCATATGACGAAGCTACAGGCAATTTAATGTTCGGGGGATTTGTCTTACGCGCCAGATTTGATTTTTAAGGTCTATTGAGATCTTTTTTCGTGTGATAGAGGGCTACATTGTGGGGTGTGACAAACCCGCCGCAATCTAGCTAAAATCCAATCACTTTCCCCCATTGAATTCCTGTTGATTTACGCTCCATATTATTAGGTGGTTTCTTTTTTTAGGCCGGTTCTTTTTTTTATTCTTTTTCCTCCACAACCCCAAAGCCTGCCTTCTTTTAGCGAGTAGTGTTGTTCCTATTTGTAGGACAGAAAATAGGGGGAGGTTTAAATTACATTTTGGTCACTTATTGAAAGTTTGTCACACCCCAGCTACATCGTATTTCTTCTACAGATTTTTGCAACAAAGCCGGAAAATCCTCAATAACGATTATTTAGGCCTATAGATTTAGGAAATCCGAAAAGTTCTACGATTTGAGTGAATAGCTCGCTGTCAATTATCCCGCGGCTTACTCCATTTACATGAATAAGAATCGGGCGGATTGAATACCCCTTTGGGAATGAGAGACGTTTCATTTTTTGCTCGACTTCCTCTATGACGAAACTCCTGACCTCTGTCATACTGAATTTAATCTCACATGGGTAGAGAACGTTGTGTCGAGTTTGAAATGAAGCCTCCCCGCAGCAAGCTGCGGGGAATTAGACCCTAAGAGATTAAAAAGTGGCTACCAAAATGGTTACTTAAGATTATTTTGATTTTTCTTGAGGAATTTTAACAAGTTCATAGCGATAGGGGGGCTTTACTTCAACAATCTTTCCATTTCTCTCAAATACAAGAGCAGTCCCCGTTCTCACAGCAATTTCAAAGGCTCGTTGGTAGCTTCTTTTATAAGCTTCTAGAACCACTTCCATAAAATCATCTTTCATCTGCTATCCTACTCATTTTTCGCCAAGCATCCCTATCTAAAACATCTATCACATTGCTCGGTCCTTTCCTAGCAATAAGATTAGTTAATTTTCCTGTGGTCTCTTCACCCGAATTATTTACTATGAGAGCCATGTCTGCCATAGGCAAATAACAATTTAAAAGGTTTTTTAATCCTGCATGATATCGCCTTATAATAACATCTTCGGGTATATGATGTCCCCCTTGCCTGACTCTTTGGGCAACCCTTTTTATAGCTTGCTCAGGACTCGATAACCATAAGAAAAATAAAAGAATCTCATAACCTTTTGATTTTGCCAGTTTTAAATGCTTTACATAGTTTATTCCAGACAGCGTAGTCTCAAATGCAAAATTTCTATTATCTTCTAAAAGCTCTTTGAGACGCTTAATCATCAATTTACTTGCTGTAAGGGCCATGCTCTCTGGATGTTTAGGAGCAAATCCTTTGGCAATTTCATCAGCATTAAGGAACTCATACAGGAAAGGGCTTGTGAAAATTAACTCCAAAGCTGTAGTAGTTTTTCCAGCGCCATTAGGTCCCGCAATTACAAGGATTTTTTTGGACTGCAATTCAAGCCTCCCTTATCTCGGCTAATGATAACATTCGCAGGCTAAAAGTTTAATGAATTTTTCTTTTCCAAAAAAAATATTGAGAACTAGCCCATCTTAAGAGTTATTACCCAAGTACTGAGACCTCAGAGATACTAAGGGCCCGTAAAGAAATAACCTGACAATCCTCGAGCAGGAAAACGGTTCCGATCTTGAGAATTTTTCCGCAGTAGATATTCCTGCAAT
>QIGB01000087.1 GCA_003228815.1 Chlamydiota bacterium
AAATTCATGCCAATAGATCTTAGGCATAAGGAGTTCAGTTATCAAGAGAAAAATTTATTCCTGACTTTGCCATGAGTTTTTAAGGACGTACCATTGTATGTGATTGTTTCAATTTTTTTTAGGTGTATTTCTTATTTGGCTAATTGTATTTATTTAGCAAAAGGCGCCCGAATTTTTACTGTTTTATCCAAGCAAATGCTTAGAGATGTAGAACAATTTGATGTTCAGTGGGAATTCAAATCCCCGCTTCTCACCCCCTCTATCAATAGACACCAAATCAGCACTTGGGATCTCTATCAGCATGGGAATATTCCTTGTGATTTAATTTCCGACGATAAGGTCAAAGCGTTGACTATAAGAGGGGCATGCTTAAAACCAAGAGTTATGTTGGCAGTATCGGTAACTCTAACCGATCCGATTGTCTGTGCCTGGATGAAAGAACCGAATGTTGAATCTTCGTCAGGTCTTCATAAGCTTCTCAAGTCTTTTCTTGGGAATTTTTTAAGAACAGCACCAGAGCTTCCTAAAGCTAAAGTCAAGATAATTTCACTTCACCAAGTGAAGGGATTATATAAATATATATTTCATTTTTTAGTAAAAGTAAGTGCGACAGATGAAAATTTTCTAAAATGGAAATCCTCACTCCTTGAAGAACTCCAAAAAAAATACCCGCTTTTTGACGCTGAAAAATGTGTCGATCTGATCTATGATGAATTGCAGGAGCAAAAGGAGCAAGGACTTCATAAGCATGATTCGATTTCTCTTTTCTTAGACAAAGGAATCTGTCGAGGAGGAACTCTTTGGTTTGCTTTTCTCTATCATCAAACTCGTCACCTCTTTAATGATCCGACGCAACATTTGATGACCATTGCACAACAGTTCATCACTGGTATGCCAAAGCAAGCAGCTGTTTTGCAAGGTCTTCACCTCAATCACCATAAGTTTTTGCAACTACGCAAAAAGAAACCCGTAAAAGTTTCATCGAAAAAACTTGACCATGACATAAATGCAGCTCAGAAAAAATTAGATTCTTTACCTGTAGGCTTTTATAAGGTTTCGGTTTATCGCCATGAATTTGCTTTTGTGAAGCTCAGCGCAACTGAGCAGTATGTCTGGGATCCCAATTTCGGACTTTTTCAGATGAATCATAAAGAAATGCTTGAGCTGATTATCAAGCACTATCATAAGTCAGGCAATCCAAACTCTAAGGTCGAGTTGACAAAATTGACAATGGCTTGACCTTTTCAACCGAAATCCATTCATCCTATTTGATAGCTATTTTTACCTGAAACGGTGAAAAACGATTGGTTTTTTGGTTCTTGAGGTGGAGAGTAAATTCTTCGAACTTTTGATTTGTGGGAAGAAAGATCACTCTGTGGAGAGTCGAATAAGGGGGAAGTTGTTCTTCCTCGTCTTTGATTGACTTGGCATGGTAATCACGCTTCATTTTGATGTGTGATTTGCAGGTGATGATGCTGTCTATTGTTCCAGGAATCAAAAATGGCCAGAAGACAAAGCCAGCCACTTTAAAGCCAATCGCTCTAGGAATGGCAGCACGTGTCACATAACGAGCCACTTGATTGGTCTCTGCGGTCGGAATTCCCACACCTTGGTTCGAAAGGAGATAGGCCTGGTCGGTGTTGTTTTGGATCGTGATCTGAATGGGCTGGAATCCCACTTGCAGTAGATCGCGATCTAAATAGGCCTTGCTGTCACGCACGTCATAGGTTTTGGCTGTAATGTGGACCCCCTTTTCTCGGAACGGCTCGGCAATCGAGCCGACATAAGGGAGGATTTCTTGGGGGTGATAGGCATCACGCTCAGAAATAAAGTAAAATGCCGAAAAAATAAAAATTATACAAAAAACCAGCTTAAATAATTGATTAAAGAACTTTTTCATAATTAAACTGCAATAATATCACGGTTCGGAGATTGAGGAAAGCCTTGAATTTTTTTTTCATAGGCAATATATATTTGATTATGTGGAAATTCATTTGCAAGGTCGTGATCCTAGCGGCCATTATCTTAACGATTGCACATCTTCTTCCTGGACTGGATGTCCCTAATTTCCCTGATGCTCTTCTCTTTGCGTTGATTGTTGCTCTATTAAATTCTTTTATTGCTCCTATTTTGATCGTGGTCTCCTTTCCAATCACTGTGATGACAGTGGGGGTTTTTGCGCTGCTAATCAATATTTTTCTTTTTTGGGTTGCCAGTCTCATTTCCTATGGGGTGCATATCACAAATTTTTGGGGCGCCTTTTGGGGTGGAACGATCGTGGCGATTTCAAGTTTTATCTTAACTTGTTTGTTTTCAAAAACAGGTTCGCCACCTCCACCACCATCCGATGAAAATAATCACAAATAAATTTTAAAGATTGAATTCAAACATTTTCTGGTGTATAATCTTTAACAATTTTTGGTGAGGTGTATGTCCGGAGTTGAATCTTTTTATTTAGAACATCTTCAAACAAATTATTTGGGTCTTCAGGAGTTAATGCACAACGCAGAAGCACTCCAAGATATTGAAACACTTTCGAAAGACCCAAAATTTTCTCAGCAGCCGGGCAAAGACGCTCCATATTTCACTCGTTGGAATGTGGTGTGGATTACTTTGACCCATCCTTTTTATTCTGTCCTTTCCATTTTCAGTGCTGGAATAGCATTGTTAGCCTATGGCCTATATTTGCCAAATGCTGCTCGTGTTTTTACGATTTTGTCGAAACACATGACTCGAGATTGGGAACAACTGTGTAGCCAATGGGAATTCAAACCTCCCCTACTCACCCCTTCTTTCAATCTACATCAATTCACCTCATGGGACCTTTATCAGCACGGAGAGGTGCCCTATGATTCGATTATCGATCATATGGTAAAACCTCTCACCTATCAAAATAAAGTCTTTGAAAAAAGAGTGAAAAAGGCATTCGAAGCATTCTTTGAAAAGCTTGTAGAGCCTCCTCGTGAGCATAGTGAGCTTAGTGATCGTATTCCGAGTTGGTTAGATAAGTTGTATAAAAAGAAAGATCAAGCTCAGTCCGATAGGGAACAAGCCGATAGGGAACAAGCCGCTAAGGAACAAGCCGATAGGGAACGGAGAGCGACAATGGAAGAGTTCCTTAGCAAATGCAAATTGAGCACTGATGAAGCGATTGTTTCTCTGAGGGACTCTCTAAAAAGCAAGTATTCTGATCAGCTTGACGAACCTATCAATGCCCTTTATCGCGATCTGAAAGCTTTAGAACAAGGCATGCGATCCATTTCTTCGATTCCTCTATTTTATGATCGAGGAAATTGCCGAGGAGGTTCTCTATGGTTTATTTTCCTCTATCACAAAACGCGCCATCTCTTTGATGATCCAACAAAACACCTGATGGCTATAGCCCGCCAATTTTCCACTGGAATGCCAAGACAGGCCGCCCTTCTGCAAGCTTTTAATGATTCTACAGATCTTTTGAAACTTCGCAAAATGAAATTTCCCCAGTTAACTGTCTCCCTGTATGAACTAGATCACAATTTGACGAAAGCTCAGGAAAAAATCCAGTGTCTCCCTATAGGCATTTATCGGGTGGGGGCTTATCACCATTCTCTTGTTTACGTCAAACTTAGCGAAGAAAAGCAACTTGTCTGGAATCCCGAATTTGGCCTCTATCCAATGAAAGGTGAAGAGATGCTCCAGATGATTCGCAAACACCATTACGTACCAGGTGATCCAGATTCCCAAATCTATTTTCATCAATATGAAAGCTTAGAAAATCCTGAGCAGGAGATTGCGTAAATGCAAGCCGTTTCAACAACATTTAGTCCGCAACTTTTGAACAATGTTCAACAGCTTAAAACTCTCTTTACTGGTGAGGAGGAAATACGCGCTCTTGAACAGCTTCCGACTCAATCCTATGTCTTCCCTGAAGGTCATCTCTATATGGGTCGATGGCAGGTTGCTTGGATTATGGTAACAGCCCCTTTTCGTCTGGTGCTCTATGTCTTTTTGAAGACCATAGCGAATTTCTTAGAGATTTTTTCCATTGTAGGATTTTCTAGAAAAATGCACCTTCGTGCTCATCACCTTTCCTATACATTTGACAGTGCATGCAATCAGACTCATTATGGAAAGCGACTTTTAATTCCCCTATTCAATGACTATAGGAAAGACATTAGCGACGTATACACTTTGAAGGGCATCCCTCGAGAGCATATTTTAGATCCAGTGATTCGGGCCCAATTGCATGAAGACAATAAAACCATCGAATTTGATAAATTTGGAAAATTATGCAGTGGAAGTGTCTATTGGTTCAACTATCTCTTTATGAAAGGAATCGAAGAAAGCGAGTTGAAAGGATTGGATTCCTATGTGGATTATGCGAGAGCTGTGGCAAAGTTATTTGAGAAAGGACAACCTCGTCAGGCTGCGATTCTCCAGTCGTTATATGGTCTGCAAACCGTTCTAGTAGATCTCGAAGAAATGGTTTACGAAATCCCACCTTCAGAGATCAAGTCTAAAGAACTCCTTAGAAAAGTTCCTGATGGCCTTTATCACCTCAAATTTCCAAAGCATAGTGTTTCATATATCAAATTTGGAAAAGAAGAAATGGTCATGGATCCATTGGTTGGGTTGATTCGAATTGAAGAACCTGAGCATTTGCTTGATATCATCCATAAATACACGAAAGATTTCCAAGGGAAGCCGATTTTTTTCGCATTGCACTTGCTTAAGGAGAATAAAAGCTCTGCCTCTTCTGTTGCATAATTCCCCAGAGATGCATAAGTAATCTAAATTTTTTCTTACCTGTCCACACCCGTCCGATTTGAAAAAAATTCCACATTCCTTCATAAGTATGTCCTTTATGGCAAAAAAGAAAATCAAAAAGCCCTGGAGCATCCTTATCGCCCTGGCCCTTGCGGTCTTTGTAGGCTCTATTATTTCGCAAGATACGATCATATTTGGGATTTCTCCCTACCGAATTTTTGACGTTCTTGGGAGCCTTTTCATCAATGCTTTGACACTCGTGGTTGTCCCCCTTGTTTCTTCTTCGATCATTACCGGGGTTGCACGCATCGCCAGCGAATCGCAATTTGGACGTCTGGGTCTTCGGACTTTTGGCTATTTTCTCCTCCTCAATTTTTCAGCCATCTTGATTGGATTTTTCGTTGCCAGTTTTCTCACGCCCGGAAGTGGGATACAGATTCCCAGTGCTCTTCCTCCTGAAAGTGTCCAAATGGCCGAAACAGGGGTTTTTGGCGATCTCTTACTCGAAATCATCCCTCCGAACATTCTTGCTGCTTTTGCCAAAGGCAACATGTTGGGGCTCATTTTCTTTAGCCTCATTTTTGGTTATGCCATTACTCAAATCAATCGCAAGTCGATGCAGACTCATTTTCAATTTTGGAAAGGGATGTTTGAGGCCATGATTCGGATCACGCATGGCATCATGCGATTTTTGCCTCTCGGGGTCTTTTTCTTGGCTGCAAAGATATTCACAGCTACAGGAATTGAAACGCTGAAGCCTCTTGGGAATTTCGTTTGGGTAACGCTTCTCGGGTTTGCTCTTTTCTCCTTCGGTTTCGTTCCACTCCTAATGATTTTCGTAGCAAAAATTCCGATCCGCAACTATTTCCGTGCGATTTCTCCAGCTATTATTACTGCTTTTTCGACCGGTTCCTCTTCTGCCACTCTTCCTATCGCCCTCGAATGTATGGAGGAAAGAGGAGGGCTTTCTAATCGGATTTGTGCTCTTGTGATTCCTCTCGGTACCTCTCTAAACTTATCTGGAACGGCTCTTTATAATTCGATGGCAGTCCTTTTTGTCGCTCAGGTCTTTAACATTGAATTATCAATTGTGAGTCAAATCACTCTGGTGTTCGTCACACTTCTGATTTCCTTTGGCGTCGCCGCAGTTCCTGGTGGAGGACTTGTGGCTGCTATGACTATTTTACGCGTAATGGGCCTTCCCCTTGAAGGGTTGGGCCTTATCCTTGCTCTTGATCGTATTCTTGACCTATTCCGCACTACTGTAAATTTATTTAGCTATACCACATCTGCGACTCTCGTTGCCAAAAGTGACGGCGAGGAAAATCTCTTTTCAAAAAAAGAATATAATATTTGATCGGTTTGTGATTGAAAAAAACCATAATTGTTGTCATAACAGCCGGGTTGAATATCGGAGACATTGAATGCCATTGAAAAATCGAAAGAAACCTTGGGCCGTTTTTATAGCCATCGCCCTTGCAATCTTTTTGGGCAATTGGACAGGAAAGGAAATGGGCATTTTTGGGGTCTCTTTCTATTCCATGTATGACCTGATCGGAAAACTGTTCATCAATTCTTTGACTCTCATTATCGTTCCCCTCGTCTCTTCTTCAATCATTACCGGAGTTGCACGTATCGGCAATGATGGACAATTTGGAAGGATTGGGCTCAAGACCTTTTCTTTTTATTTTCTCACCAAAATCATCGCGATTATTATCGGGATTGTCGTCATCAATGTCATTCATCCTGGAACTGCAAACATAGGAGCTGTCTCGAAACTCGTGGCAACGAGCAAGATTCCTATCGCGGCTGAGGCTTTTAGTGCCAGTGATGCATTTGTCGGGATGCTCAAAGATTTGGTTCCCCCCAATGTTCTCGATGCTTTTGCAAAAGGAAATATGCTGGGACTCATTTTTTTCAGCATCATCTTCGGATATGCGATTTCGCATATTTCTGCTAAAACAGCTGAAAAGCATTTGAGCTTCTGGAATGGAGTATTTGAAGCGATGATCAATATTACCCACTATATCATGCGCGTTTTACCGATTGGGGTGTTTTGTCTTGTTGCAAAAGTATTTGCCGAGACCGGTCTCTCATCACTATTAAATGTGAGCCTCTTTTTCTTTACAGTCCTCCTTGGTCTTGCGATTTTTCTTCTCATTGCCCTCCCCCTACTCCTCAAATTTGTCGCCAAGGTCAACCCTTGGAACCAATTCCGTGCCATGGCACCGGCACTCGTTACTGCTTTTTCCACAAGTTCTTCTTCTGCAGCTCTTCCAATCACTCTCGAATGCATGGAAAAGCGGGCGGGTGTATCCAATCGGATCTGTTCTCTCGTAATTCCCCTTGGTACATCGATCAATTTGACAGGATCGGCTCTCTACGAAGGGATGGCAGCCCTTTTTGTCGCCCAAAGTTTTGGACTCGAACTCTCAATCGGCTCACAATTTCTCTTCACCTTCATCACCCTTCTGACTTCGATCGGCATTGCCAGCGTTCCTAGCGGCAGTTTGATCATCATCATGATTCTTCTCCGCTTTTGGGGTCTCCCCGCCGAAGGGATTGCCCTTTTCATTGCAGTCGATCGAATTCTTGACATGTTCCGTTCTGCAACGAATCTTTTTGCCGATGGATGCTGTGCAGTCTTCGTCGCACGCAGTGAAGGCGAAACGGATATCCTCACTAGAAAAGAATTTGATCCCATCTAAGAAATTGACCAAGAGCTTGTTTTTCAAACATCTCGTATCCAAAAACCAGCTGGCAACCAAGATTTTTTGCTCGGAGCATTAGAGGCGTCTGTTTGTGAGCAACATTGATGTCCATCACGACTTTGCGAGGCTGAAGTTTATTTATGTCGATCGGAGCGGCAACAGGTGTAGTGTTGACCAAAACATCATAGTTGGGAATGTCGTCCAAATTCCCAAAACGACGGCTTAAAAGGGTCACTATCGCACCCCGCTTTTTTGCTTCGAAGGCAATGGCTTTTGCTGAGCCACCGGCACCTAAAAGAACGCAGTGTTTTCCTTGGACAAGAATTTTGTCCTCGATCGCATCAAGAGCGCCTTTTCCGTCCGTATTTGATCCATAAAGACGATCTTCAAAGGTCAAGGTATTGACGGCGCCAATTTCCTCAGCATCTGCCTCAAGGACGTCAATGAAATCAAAGAGTTTTTCCTTAAAGGGAATCGTCACACTAAGGCCTTGGATTTTGAGCTCTTTTGCCAGATCAAAGAAAAGGGGCAACTCTTCTTCTTCAAGAAGCATACGCACATAAACCGCATCAATACCATGTTTGGAAAAATAGGCATTATGGGTTTTGTGGCTGGGGCTCTGAGCAATAGGATTGCCGATGAGTCCATAGATTTTGGTTTTAGGAGAGAGGCTAGAAAAACGATAAGTGGTGACAAGTTCTTCCGCTTGCAACTGACCGGGCGCTGCTTTTTGGCCTAAAGCGGCAAAAGTAAACGGACATCCCACTACCGGTCCTAAGATGCGAGTGATTTGACCCAGCTCCCCCATGCACATGCCAGCAACGTTTTGCCTTTCTTTGACAAAGGCAAGCATCCGAAGAGCATCGGTGGTTTTGTTTGCCATGGTGGCGATTTTGTAAAAATCCGCAGGAGGCATTTGCTGTAAAATCGCCTCTAGATCTTGAGGAGTTTCTTCGAAATTGTGATAAGTGCTGAGGGTTTTACCATTGGAAAGAGTGGATTGCTCTCCATCTGTTGTCATGCAAAATCCCTCGAAAGATGGAAGTGCGCACTTTAATAGATCTTTGCGAAGCTCAATCCCATCACAAAATGACTTTGCAAGCTCGATTTGCCTTTTCGCTGTTTCTAAATCTGGTCCTGTGATACAACCAATAAGCACATTGAAGAGTTTATGTTTCATGGAAAAAGAACTCAAATTAAAAACAGCCTGGAAGTCTCAAATCACCCGCATCCATTTTGGGGTGAATGCTGTTTTTGAGACGAGACTCCCTGAGCTCCTGGATGAGGAAGAGAGCAAATGCGTCATCCTTCTCGACTCGAATATTGAAAAGTTCTATTTGGACAAGCTGGAGAAATTCGATTGCAAAGTCTTCTCCTTTCCTGCTGGAGAACCCTCAAAAACTCGTGAGACGAAGAGCATGCTTGAAGATCATCTTCTCTCTCATAATTTTGGGCGAGATTCTCTCATGATTGGTATGGGTGGCGGTGTCGTAAATGACCTTTCAGGGTTTTTAGCATCCACCTATTGTCGCGGCATCCCCCATATTCAAATCCCCACATCCCTTCTTGCTATGGTGGATGCAGCAATTGGAGGGAAAACAGCAGTCAATACTCCGTATGGAAAAAATATGATTGGCTGCTTTTTTCCTCCCAAAGAAGTGTGGATTGATGGTGGTTTTCTTCGCACCCTACCAAGGACGCAGTGGACCAATGGCATTGTCGAGATCATCAAAGCATCTTTGATTGCCTCCCCTTCTCTTTTTAAGAGCATGCGAGAGGATTATCGCAAATGGCAGCAGCAAGATCTCACCTTCATTATGCAGCGGATTTTAGAAAGTGTTTCGATCAAGCTCGATGTTGTGGAAAAAGATCCAGAAGAGGAAAAAGGATACCGCCGCATCCTCAATCTGGGACACACTTTTGGTCATGCTCTCGAGACGTTGGAAGATTTTCAAATTGAGCATGGCGGAGCCGTTGCCATTGGTATTTTGGTTTCCTGCTATATCAGCAATAAGATGAAATTGCTCTCCAGTAAAGCTTTCGAAGAAATTAAAGAGGTTTTTGACCTTTACCAGGTTCCTTTGCATTTGAAGAAACGACACAGTATCGATGATCTCATGGCTACACTTGCATTGGATAAAAAAGCGGTAAAATCCTCTCCTCGACTAGTGCTTATCGAGTCGATCGGAAAAGTGGCTCCCTTTAATGGAGAGTATTGCAGCGAAGTGGAATTTTCTCTTTTAGAAGAGGCAATTTCTTGGATGCATGAAAAGTTTGCGAAATGAACAATTGGATCATTCACCCTAGCACCCTCTCTGGCAGTTTGAAGATTCCACCTTCCAAATCGCACTGCCAGCGGGCTATTTTGTTTTCCATGCTCGGAGAAGGAGTGAGCCGCATTGAAAATTGGCTCGATTCTCCCGATTGTATTGCGATGCTGGATGCAATTTCTCAGTTCGGAGCAAAATTTCGCTCATCCGATTCCCTTCTGGAAATCGAAGGACATTTTCAGCCAGCAACGGATGTGATCGATGCACAAAATTCCGGGCAAGTCCTCCGTTTCATCGGAGCGTTGAGCGCACTTTTGCCCTCTTATACAATGATCACAGGAGATGCTTCGATTCGGACACGTCGTCCCATCAAACCCCTTCTCAGCGGGCTCCGACAATTAGGCGCAATAGCGGAAAGTGCGCTCGGTGATGGTCATGCTCCCATTTCGATTCGCGGGCCCATTCATCCGGGAACTTGTAAAGTCGATGGAGAGGATTCTCAACCCGTTTCAGGCTTGATTATAGCCGCTGCATTCCTCGATGGCCCATCTGAAATTTTAGTTGAAAATCCAGGCGAGACTCCATGGATCGATCTCACCCTCTATTGGCTTCGCCGAATGGGCGCAATGGTCACTCATGAAAATTACAGCCATTATCATGTGAAAGGCGGACTTAGCTATAGTGGTTTTTCCTACACCGTGCCAGGAGACTATAGCACTGCAGCTTTCCCCATCGCTGCTGCACTGATCACCCAATCGCATTTAGAACTGATCGGACTTAACCCCGAAGATATTCAAGGGGACAAAGAATTGATCGAAATCCTGCAACAAATGGGCGGGCGTATCCATTGGAAGGAAAATCGTCTCATCGTCGAGCCGAGCCATCTCAAAGGCCTTTTCATCGATATCAACACCTGTATCGATGCCCTGCCGATTCTCGCAGTCATCGGCTGCTTTGCTGAAGGAGTCACTACCCTTTACAATGGAGAAATTGCTCGAAAAAAAGAATCCGATCGAATCCATTCGATTTGCAAAGAGCTGAAAAAAATGGGAGCCGACATCGAGGAACAATCTGACGGACTTGTCGTCAAAACAAGTAATCTGACAGGGACAAACGTAGAGAGCCACCGCGATCATCGGATTGCACTTTCTCTTGCGATTGCCGCTCTGGCTGCAAAAGGCCCCACAGTGATTCATCATGCATCATGCGTAAGCAAATCCTACCCAACCTTCATGAGAGATTTCCAAAGCATAGGAGCAGCTATTGAACTGGATTCTGTTCGGGTTTAAAGGATCGGGAAAAACCTACTATGGAAGCCGTCTTGGACTCCCCTTTGTAGATATAGACCAACTGATCGAAGAAAAAGAAGGACTATCCCCAAGAGAAATCGTCATCAAAAAAGGTGCCTCCTACTTCCGCAACATTGAGAAAGAAGTGATTGCCTCTCTCACCCCCACAGAAACAGTTATCGCTGTTGGTGGAAGTACTGTCCTCGATGAAGACAATCTCTTACTCCTACAAAAACTAGGAAAGCTCCTCTATCTCAATTGTCCAAAAACCGTCTTGAAAAAACGAATACTCACACCGCCTCTTCCCAGCTTCATCGATCCAAAAAATCCGGAAGAAAGCTTTGAGAAAATGTACTGCACAAGAAAGCCCAAATATGAAACAATTTCCTCTACATGGATTGATTTAGAAAACAAGTCAGAAAAAGAGG
>QIGB01000043.1 GCA_003228815.1 Chlamydiota bacterium
ATTCCTGCAATATCTACAAGGGAAAATCATCGGGAGATGAATCGATTTTTCCCTCGAGGATTGTCAGGTTATTTCTTTACGGGCCCTAAGTAAACTCCCGATTCATCACCCGGTTTTAGATTCAACTGATGGACTCACTATTTATGAAAAATCTGCTATTAAAGAAGCTTTAACGAAAAATCATAATACTTCTCCTGTAACAGGTAAGTCTCTCCTTCCTACGGATTTGATTCAATTGCCAGCCTTGAAAGAATTTATTCAAAATCGAAGAGAAAATGTTGGTGCTATTAATGAAGATTTGGAGCGCAAAGCTGAAGAAGAACTCGAAAGACATAAAGAGAAAATACAAAGCCGTTTGAATCCAAAGCCAGAGTGAAGTTTTTGCTCATCCATTCGTAGATTTTAGTTATATAAAATACCATCCTTTTTGGTAGTATATTTTCGCTATGGAATTTTCGTATTCTCAGATTGTAAAAAACTCTTTTGTCTCACTCACATCGGGAGCAGCAATCGGAGCACTCTTATCCAACTCTTGGGAAGGCGCGGCTGTTGGCGCAATAGCAAATCTTGGTATTGTGGAAGACCAACAAGCATCCACACATGCCAAAGTGACTGCTCTTTTTGCAGCTGCCAAACTAGGATGCATCCTGCTCAATGTTCCAAAAGAATGGGTCCCCTTTGTTGGCCTCGCATTGAACGCAACAATGGACAATGCAACCCGTATGAAAATTGCTCTCACGACAACCTGTATGTTTTTTCATACAGGCAATTATGTGAATGATCTCGCCTATTCTATTTCTTTTGGCAAAATGGTTACTGAAGTTGGACGATTGTGGGCCCATTCCCCTAGAGCGCTATACAATGAAGCAAATTTTCTTTTTCTCCCTATCGGAATCCTGATCAATCGTGTGTGGCAATACCAATCTGCCATTCTCGGGATATATAGTGGATTTAGAGAAATCCAGCAGAGCTATTTATTCCCATCTCGGATTGCTGATAGCTTGTCTCTAGTGAATCGAGGCGATCGACACGAGGCGACGAGACTGATTATCATATCCCTTTCAAAAATGCTCTTTTGGAATGTTCTCTCGAATAACCTGATGGGTAGAGCTTTTAATTCCAAATGGCCTTTTACGCTAAAGAGTATTCTTTTAGTGGCAGCTGCTTTATATGCAACTTATACAAATCATCCTCGTTTGGGTGGGACACCATCATCTAGCAGCGAAACGCCTGCAGCTACTTGGTATGAAATTGAACACCTGCGAAGTTATATTGCTCGACTAGAAAAAAGCTTAGATCCACTAGCTCCGAAATGGTTGGCTGCTGCAAGCTTGCGACTAAAAAATCTTACGGGATGAAAGACTAAGACCGATCCAGGTGTTTGATTTTCTTGAGGCCAAAGTAGAGAAGAGGAATACCAAATAAGCAATAGAAAAACCAATAGTTGGCATCCCACTCGAGTCGCAAAATGCCGTTTTTGGAAAAAAAGAGCTGCATGAGGCCTAAGAGAGAAAAATTAGCGCCGGCAAAGAGGAGCGTTGTGGGGATGAGACTACTTCTGGGAGGAGCTTCTTCCTCATCTACAGTTGCGCCAAGTAGAGGGTTCATTTCTGGTCTTTCGGTCACTTCTTTGTACATGGGGTGCTCATCTTCTTCGGTTGGGTCTGGCTGTGAGGTAGTGCTTTGTGCGAACTGAGGTCGTTTGCCTTGATAGGGCGGTGTGTAGAGAGAAGTGAGACTATCTTCAAGCGATTGGTTTTGGAAAATGGGCGTTTGAAAAGAGTTTTGGATCCCTCCACCTGATTGCTTGCTAGCGCAATAAGAACAGATTTCTGCATCAAAAGGAATTCTCCCTTCGCAGCTGATACACATTTTTTCTCTATCGGTCGATTTCATGTCTTCATCTTGACACAGCTTGATTAAACTTTCACTTTTTTTTTCTTCTTTTGCTATACTGCTTAAGGTGTGCTGCACTGGCAGCTGAGGTGTTTTTATGGAAAAGAAAAGGTTTAATATTGTTGTCATTGGTTCGGGCCCTGGAGGCTATGTCGCTGCAATCAAAGCGGCACAAAATGGCCGCTCTGTCGCGCTCGTTGAGAAGAGTTTTTTAGGTGGAACGTGTTTGAATGTCGGATGTATCCCCACAAAGACTCTCCTTGCCAATGCACACGTGATGCACAAAATCAAAATGTCCGAGGAGTATGGGATCACCACTGGACCCGTTATGTTCGACTTTTTGAAAATGAAAACGCGCAAGGACCATGTGGTTGAAAAGATTCGGAATAGTCTGGGTGGTCTTTTGCAATCTAATAAAATCACGATTTTCAATGGCAAGGGAGAATTTCTCTCCCCTACAGAAATCAAAGTGGTGGGCGAAGAGAATTGCATCTTGGAGTCAGAAAATACCATTATTGCAACAGGCTCTGAGCCGCTCGATTTGTCTGCTTTTCCATGTGATCACATCCGCATTTTGAACTCCACTTCGATCTTGGAATTGACCAAATTGCCAAAGAGTTTGGCCATCATTGGCGGCGGGTATATCGGCTGTGAATTTGCTTCTCTTTATGCGGAATTTGGTGTGAAGGTGACGATTTTAGAGGCGCTTCCTTCGATTTTATCTCTGCAAGGAAAAGCAGTTTCTGAAGGTTTGACAAGGGCTTTTAAGAAGCAAGGAATCGATGTCCGGACAAATGTCTTCGTGGAAGGAATTGAGCATGCAGGTGAAGGGGTCAGCGTAAAACTAAAAGACAGCGAACCGATGCAGTTTGACCTCGCACTTGTTGCGGTGGGACGAACCTATAATTCAGGTCACTTTGGACTTGAAAAAGCAGGAGTCTCTGTAGGAGAAAAGGGCGAGATCCCCGTGAATGAAAAAATGGAGACGAACGTTCCAGGCATTTATGCGATTGGCGATGTGACAGGCCGTTTCTTGCTGGCGCATGTTGCCTCGCATCAAGGAATCGTAGCAGCTTGCAATATCCTCGGTGAAGAAATGGTGATGCATTACAACGCCGTTCCTGCAGTGATTTTCACTACTCCAGAAATTGCAACGGTTGGCATGACTCTCGAAGAAGCAAAAGAGAACGGTTACAATGCTCGCATCGGGAAATTCCCCTTTAGCGCTCTTGGAAAATCGATTGCCACAATGGACACCGAAGGATTCACTGAGGTTATCGTCGATAAGGAAACGGGCCAAATTTTGGGTGCACAAGTACTCGGCAATGAAGCTTCCACACTCATCGCTGAAATGGCTCTTGCCATCAATAATGAACTGACAATCGAGTGTATCTTTGAAACCATCCATGCTCATCCAACGGTGGCGGAGGCTTGGATCGAAGCGGCACTCGTTGCCAATGATATGCCCATGCACATGCCCCCAAGACGAAAATGACCAAACTTAATATTCTTCCAGAGCACTCTGAAGAGGAAAAACAGGGACGTTTTCCCTCATGGCTTCACCGCAAGCTACCCAAGGGCGGAACGCTGTTCCAAACGGGAGGGATCGTAAAAAAATATCGACTCAATACCGTTTGCGAAGAAGCTAAATGCCCCAACTGCTCTGAGTGTTTTGCAAAAAAAACGGCGACTTTTTTAGCCCTTGGCAAAGAGTGCTCGCGCAATTGTGGTTTTTGCGATATCGACTTTGCAAAAAATCCGAGCAAACCTGAAGCAGATGAACCAAAACGGATCGCCCTTTCCGTTCAAGAACTTGGTCTGAAACATGTGGTCATCACAATGGTTGCCCGTGATGATCTAGACGACGGAGGTGCAAGTCATATTGCTGCGATCATTCGCGAGATCAGGATCGTCAATCCCGGCTGCACCATCGAAGTTCTCACTTCTGATTTTTCTGGAAAAATGGAATCGGTCGACATCGTTCTCGAAGAAAAGCCCGAAATTTTCAATCACAACATTGAAACTGTCGAGCGGATCTCACCGCGCATCCGTCATAAGGCATCGTATCGAAGAACGCTCGATGTTCTCTCTCATGCAAAGAAGTCTGGCAAAAGTGGCTATGTTAAATCAGGCATTATAGTCGGCTTTGGTGAGACAAAAGAAGAAATTTTTGCCACAATCGAGGATTTGAAAAGAGTTGGGTGTGACATCATCACAATGGGCCAATATTTGCAGGCGAATCGAAAGAAACTTCTCGTCAAAGAGTTTGTCCATCCCGACACATTCAAGGTCTATGAAGAATATGGAAGGTCCATTGGGGTCCCATACATGTATTGTGGCCCTTTTATCCGTTCTAGTTATAATGCAAAAGAAGTGTTTGAGAAGGTGAAGCAATGAGTGAAGAGATTTATAAAAAGGCTTGTGATTTTGCGAATGACGGCGAATACGTCGAGGCAGCAAAACTCTTTAAAAAAGCTGCCGATACAGGACATGTAAGAGCGCAATACAATTTAGCCATTTGCCTCCACGAAGGACTTGGTGGCTACCAGGCCCATATGGAGGCTTTTCATTATTTTAAGATGGCAGCTGAAGGAGATTTTCCTAGAGCCCATTATATGGTGGGCATTTATTTGCTCATGGGCCTCGCCCCGTATGCATCGGAAGAAGAGGGTGTGAAACACTTGAAACTTGCTGCAGATGCAGGGATTGAAGATGCCCAATACAACTATGGTGTTTGCCTCCTTGAAGGAAAAGGGGTTGAAAAATCCGAAGAAGAAGCAGTTCGCTACTTGCAAATGGCAGTCGAAAAGGACCATGTAGATGCGATGTACAATCTCGGGGTCTGTATTTATGAAGGGCGAGGAATTGCCTCTGACACAGAAAAAGGGATCGCTCTCATCGAAAAGGCAGCCTCAAAAGGGAATCAAGAGGCTCCCGGCGCTTTGACAAAAATCTATTCTAAGAAGGCACCTCCATTAAAATCTTTATCGTAATTCTCAATTGGAATAACGCTTCTGACACCCTAGAGTGCCTAGAATCTCTTGAGAAGGTAAATGACTCTTTTTTTGAAATCCTGATTGTCGACAATGGTTCTACAGATGATTCTGCAGAGCAAATTCAAAAGGCCTTCCCTCAACACATCCTGATCAAAAATGAAGAGAACTTGGGATTTGCTGAAGGTAATAATGTAGGCCTTCGAGAAGGGCTTAAATCTGATGCAGATCTTTTTCTTCTTCTCAATAATGACACCATTGTCGCTCCCAATTTTCTCGAGGAATTTAATAAAGCTGCAAAAGAGCACCCTGAAGTGGGTGCCTTCGGAGCGAAAATCTACTTTTATGATGAACCAGCAACCATCTGGTATGCCGGCGGCAGCGTCGATCCCCGCACGGGGCGTTGCTATCACATTGGCTGCGGAGCCCCAACGGGGCATAACGAAAAAACAAAAACCGACTACATTTGTGGATGTGCCCTTGCTGTGCGCAGAGAGGTTCTTGAAAAGGTGGGGCTTCTCGACCCTGATTTTTTTCTAATCTGGGAAGAAATTGACTGGTGCTATCGGATGCGCAAGATGGGCTATCAATGTCTTTTTGTTCCGACAGCCAAAGTTTGGCATAAAGTCTCTGCCTCTTTCGAGGAAGGCAACAGGGGCCCGATGTGGCAGTATTTTTACTTTCGTAACCGCCTCCTCTTTCATAAAAGACATGGCTCGATCAAAAAAGGGCTATCTCCTCGTGAACTTACAGATCTCATCAAAACCAGTTTCCTTCCGAGGACTGCGAAAGGGGCCCGGAATCGGAGCAGAGCAGCCCTTCGCGGGGTTTGGGACTTCTTCATGGGCAAGTTTGGCAAGGGTAGCCTAGCCAAATTTATTCATTAATACCTTTTTAATTCTATCATTGAAATACAATTAAAATAAATGTTACTAATAAATTACGGTGGATGCAAAAGAACTGATTTCTCATCAGGAAGATGACAACTTCCTAAAACGCGTTGCGACAATTGTGTTGGCAGGAGGGCAAGGAACACGCCTTTTTCCTTTGACCATGTCCCGTTGTAAACCAGCTGTCAGCTTTGGAGGACGCTATCGATTGATAGACGTCCCCTTATCGAATTCCCTCAATTCTCGGATCAACCAGATCTTTGTGATTTCTCAGTATTTTGCCGCTGAGCTCCACCAACACATCCTCTCCACCTATCAGCTCGATATGTTCCGCAGCGGAGGGCTTGAACTTCTCACTCCGCAAGAAACCACAAAGGGGAAAGAGTGGTTCAAAGGGACTGCCGATGCAGTCCGCCAATCACTCGATTACATCTTACGCTCTAACGCAGAATGGTTTCTGATCCTGTCAGGAGATCAGCTCTATAATATGGATCTCTATGAAATGCTTTCCTTTGCCAAGAAAAAAGATGCGGATCTCGTGATCGCCTCCATTCCCGTTCTCGAGCCAGAAGCTAAGCGGATGGGTCTCACAAAAATCAATGCGGTCTCCACTATCACCGATTTCTACGAAAAGCCCCAAGAAGCGGAACTTCTCAAAGAGTTTGAACTCGCCAAGCCCTTTCTGAAAGCCAATGGACATTCCACCGATGAACCACGCTATCTCGCCTCCATGGGCATCTATATCTTCAAACGCTCTGCAATGATCGAAATCTTAAGCCTAGAGGGAGATGATTTCGGCAGAGACTTAATTCCGAAATTTATCAATAAAGGCAAATGCAGCGCTTTCATCTACCAAGGATATTGGGAAGATATTGGAACTGTCGCATCCTTTTACAAAGCCAACCTCATTCTGACCGAAGGAAAAGGGCTCAACACCTACGTGGAAGAAAATAAAATCTACTCTACTCCTCAGCATATTCCCAATGCTCTCATCAGCGGGACACGAATCAAAGACTCACTGATCGGGCAAGGCGGAATCATCGATGCAGACGAAATCACTCATAGTGTAATTGGCATTCGCGCCCTTATCAAAAAAGGGACTGTCATTCGAGATTCCATCATTATGGGAAATCGAACTTACCATCCTTTCATGAATCAGGTCATGCCAGTAGATCAGTATTATTCCATCGGAGAAAACTGCATCATCCATAAGGCAATCATCGATGAGGATACACTCATTGGCAACAATGTCCAGTTGATCAACAAAGACAAGCTAGAAACCTATGATGGCGAAGGGATTTATATCCGAGATGGCATCATCATCGTCACCTCCGGGACCGAAATCCCCGACAATTTCGTTTTATAGATGTTTTAAGGCACTTATCATCATGAACTTATGTCGATATGTGCAAAATTTAACACTGAGTGTTAGAATTCCTAACATCTGGTGTTAAATATGCATAATACCATTTATTCAAGCATTGTGGGAGTAGATTGTGACGATTTGGGCTTTGGCAGATGTGCACTTACCTTTTGGGAATCCAAAAAAGAATATGGAGGCATTCGGGCCGGTATGGAAGGATTATCCCAAGAAGATCCAATCGGCATGGAAGCGCCTTGTTGGGCCTGAAGATCTGGTCCTCATCCCCGGAGACCTCTCCTGGGCAATGAAAATGGAAGAAGCGCTTGTCGATCTCGATTTTCTCGACGCATTGCCGGGAGAAAAACTCATCATTCGAGGCAATCACGATTACTGGTGGCCAACAGCCAAAAAACTAAAGGGATTTTTGCCCCCCAGTATGCATTTCATTCACAACACGGCCTTTGATTGGAACGATGTCACATTTGGCGGCGCGCGTCTTTGGGATACTCATGAATATAGCTTTAATGATGTGATTGAATTTGTCGAAAATCCTTTCGCGAAAAAAAAGAGTCCTGAAGAACTGGAAAAGATGCGAGAAGAAGGGGAAAAGATTTTTGTCCGTGAGCTCGAGAGGTTAAGCTTAAGTTTGAAGCAAATGAATCCAAAAGCAAAACATCGGATCGCACTGACCCATTATCCCCCAATTGGAGCGGATTTGAAGCCAAGTAGAGCATCGGCCATTCTAGAAGATCATCAGATAGACATTTGTGTCTTTGGTCACTTGCATAATGTACGGGAAAACAGTTTACCTTTTGGAGAAGCGCGCGGCGTACGCTATGTCTTTACTTCGGTGGATTACTTAGGCTTCACTCCAGTCAAGATCCTTGACTAACTGGAAGAATTCTTTCACGCCTTTGTCGCTAGATGCAATTTCTTTTTCGAGAGGGATTTTCTGCCGGCCCTTTAGCATCTCGTAGACTTTTTCTGCTTTTTCTTCTCGATCTAGCAGGCGATAGAATTGCGTTGCGATTGCTAGCAATTCTTGAAAATCTTGTTCTGCTTGAATCAGAGGGCGGGCCTTTGAAACGGTCTCTATGAAATAGGGAATCGCCCCTTGATGAATCAAAAAACGGGCAATATCGAGTAAAAATTCTAAATCGGGCTGTTTCGATTGGCTTTGCAAAAGACCAGCAAGTATGCGATTTGCCTCATCTAAATCGGCATTGGCAATCAGGCGCATATGCAAAAAATCAAACCATTTTTTCTCTTCGAAATAAGACTCAAACGCATCGAGAATTTCAGAAGCATAGAGATGATTTTCCTGGTCGATCTGATCAGAGATAAAGTCATAAATAAAACTTTCAAGATCATGCGCACAATACAAGGAAATTTCTATAAAGACTTGTTTGGGATCCCCCCCTTCATCTACATGCTCATCCAAAATTCTCTCAAGATCTGCAATGGCTTCCTGGAGAAGTTCTTCGTCCTCGAGCTGATCCTGATCATACAAATCGATCAAATAGTCGAGCTGATCACAAAAAATAGAAAGAGATTGTTTTTCAGGCAAAAGACGCCGCCAGAGTTCGAAAAGGAGAAGGTAAACCTGATCAAACTTGGTCAGATCATCGTAGGTCCAGAGAGTCTCCGTCAGCTCTTCAGGCGAAGAAACACTTTCTCCATATGCCAGAAGATGCTCTTCATCGAGAGAAATCCCCAAAGATTTCAACCGCTGAAAGAGCTTTTCTGTTTCCAGACTTCTGTAATCTGCCGTCTGCCAATCCTGGACTGGCAAAGAAGGATCTTCCTGCCAATTCATCTGGATCAAGTTGTAAAGTGCGCGTCCTCTTGTCTCCATATATATTTGTCGTAAAAAAAATAGACATTTTATGCTACTATTCTTTTAAAAAATCGTCAATGACTATAAAAAAAACCTTTGTTCTTCTTGAAGTAATCATCGCATTTGCTCTTGTCAGCATCGCAACCCTGCCGTTTTTCCGCTATCCTTTCCAACACATGCAAAAGGAGCTCACAACACTCTTTGAAATGGAATTGGAAAACTTTGCGCAAAACAAAATCACTAAACTCCATGAGCAATTGCTTCAAAAGAAACTATCGCAAAGTTTGATTTTTGGTGATCAAAAACAAAAATCGCCGATGGAAATTAATTTTGTCAACATTCAGCTAGCACCAAACATTTCGCGGACATATGAAGAAAAAGTTTTTGTCACATGGGAAAAGCAAAAAATCTCCAACGACCAAAAAATTACTGTACTTGTGCATTTCAAAGTGCAGTACCGAAAGCCTAATAAGAAATTTATCATTTTAGAAGCAGAATCTGAATCGATCGCACAAAAAAACCTCCTTGGGATAAACTCTCTACTATGAAACGCCCCTTTTCTCTCTTAGAGGTCTGTATTGGCCTAGCCTTAACAGCTATTTTGCTCTCATCTCTTTTCTCTGGCTTTCGCTATCTGATGCAAACGGGCGCAAAAACGGCTGAGTTGCGCTCGTCTCTTCATCCTTACTTTGTCATGCAGATGCGGATGAATCAAATTTTTCAGTCCATTCCAGAAGATGGCCTCTTTTATACCGATGCTCATGAAAAAGCAAAGGGAATGGCGCTCTATTTTATTTTTCAAAATGGTGCGGATCCCGATCCCCAATTCTGCGGAGCAGTTGAAGGCGCTCTCTATTGCAATCGGGATGATGAGCTCATACTCGAGCTCAATGACAAGCGCGTAGAAACTTTGCTCACAAAAGCTTCTCCCTTCACAATGGCGTTTTTTGATCCAAAAGAAAAAGCTTGGGTAGAAAAATGGAAAAAAGATTTCCTTCCCCCTTTTTTCAAAGTCCTCATTGGGAAAAAAGAATATTCCTTTCTACTTCCTAGAGCCAATCGCGAGGCAGATTATACATGAACGTCCTTCCTCTCGTCTCAGCTTTCATCCTCATTTTTGCTATCTGCTCTTACACCTTCGTGCATAATGTGCGCACTGCCATGGAGGAGAAAATCCATTTTTCCGCCTCGCATCGGATCAGCAGAAAGTTTGTGGGTAATCTCGCCAAAAAAGCTTATGCCCAGGAAGACGCAAAGAATCTTCATCCTACGAAAAAAGAAAAATCATCGTCTCCAAAAAACGAAACTCCCTTTCGCTCGCCACGCGATTTTTTCAATAAAAAACTCGAGAGCAAACTCAATATCCGACCGCTTCTCGAAGTGGGTGACCATATTGAATTAGAAAAAATTGTCCTCTCTCTTCTTCAGGACCTCTATCGTTTTGCTTACTTTTATAAACCGGAACTTGAAAAAGAGATTCTCACCACCCTTGTCGACGTTCTCAAAGAAAATCCAAATCTCACCCGTTTTGATCTTCTTCTCTCGAAAATCCCAGAGGATCAAATGTCCCTTTTTTATAAATTGAGCAAGGGGACCCATCATTATAAATTGCATACAACGGTGGGGTATCCTGCTATTGGGGATTTCATCACTCTAGAAAACAGCAAAGAAAAAGATCCGCCGATGCACTTCTGCTATTGTTCACGTCCCCTTCTCGAAGCAGTATTTGGGCCGATCATTTCAGGGCGTATCATCAATGAAGAAAAGCACAAATGGGAGCTAAAGCACAAGTACCAACCCATGAACAAAGAGGAATTAGAGGCTTTTCTTCTCTCCCATCGTTTAAGTCTGATCGATTATCAAGGGCTTTTTTCATATGGAACCGCCTCGCACACTAGTCCTATCGAGATTCTCCATGACGCCGAAAGCCACCTCCAAATCAAAATCGAAAAATGACAATTAACTGAGCTTCCAAAGATATTTTATTGCAAATAAGATAAGCCCTGGAAGATGACAGAAAAGCTGGTGAAACCGGCTTTTCTGCTCTTCCAGACCGAGGCGGCTATGGCATAGGGAAATTGGTCCGTGCGAAGCAACACAGTATTGCATACGGGTCGCTGCGAAGGATCCAATTTACCAAAGCCAGAGTCCGCTCAAGACAGCGTAGTTGCCGGACATGGCAAACGAAGATTTGCCATGCAAAGAGCCTCTGGAGGCCCCCTTACATTTTTATTTTATTTCCCATCCCTTCTTTTCACCTATCTTTAGAGTCTGTCTGCGAATTCATTTCAACAGGATTGGAAACAATCTTTTTCCCTTGGAAGCCTTTCTTCAACCTACACGAGCTTATCAAAGCTCGCTCCGGTTTCCAGAAAATCTTCCA
>QIGB01000097.1 GCA_003228815.1 Chlamydiota bacterium
ATTTGTAAACAAAAAAATTGGTTATTAGCTGACGTAAGTGGATGGTAATGAACGGCTTACCAAATGGCGATGCTGTAAAAGATAACGAGGGATTCCTCGCCGGGGTTTTTGAAGCCGAGGCTGGCATTGGAGATGTGGTAGAATTGGACCCCTAGGCGGTGGCAATTGCGGAATTCACCTGCTAGGGAGATGGAGGAGCGGAATTCGAGAGGATAGCCAAGTTCTTTCCCCCCGCCTTTAAAATAAACGCCTGGGGCAAAACTGGGAGTGAGGACAAGATAAGAGCCCAGATAGATATCGTAGCAAGCTCCCAAACAAAAATAGGTGGAGCCTTTTTCTGTAAACATAAGACAGGCAATCGGTTGTACACCATGCCAAGAGGCACTCCATTTGTATTCGGCTTGAAATTGGAGCATTCGTTCTTTAGGACGTAAGGTGTCGAAAGTGCCTGCTCCAAGGGAGAGGAGGCTGGGGCGACAACAATTTGCAGATAATTTGGTGGGTAAAAAAAAGAAACTAATGAGTAGACAACTGCCAATAAGGGTGTGTTGGATCTTTTTCATATTTCCCAGTGACTTCATTATAAAGCTTGGCAGGCGCCAAATTTTCACCATAGAAAACACCGAGATATTTTTCTACCTGTCCGGGAACAGGAACTTCAATTCCCTCAAAAAGAGCTTTTTTTAATGGGAATACATAAGAAAAGGGCATCGGGGCGCTGTAGCGCATTTCTCGTATTCTCCAATCATCGGGAAGGAAAATGTTGAACTCATTAGAAAGAATGGTATGGATCTCTTTTTTTTCTTTATCGATCACAAAGTGGTAAAGATCAATCATGCCACCAGATTCATGGACGAAAACTTTAAGATAGGAATTGGGTAGAGCTCTTCCTGACCAGTCTTGCACGACAAATTTTTCTGGATCGAGTTCTTGAAGAGCATGTTTGACGTTCTCGAAGTCAGGAAGAAGTACGGCGATATCGATATCCCAATCATTGGGAATTACACTCCCATATTGATAGGCTCCAAGAAAAGAGCCGCAGTCGAGCCAAAAAGGAATATTGTGTTTGGAGAGGATGCGGACGATTTCTTTGAGTGCTTTGGCATCTGCTTCAAGTCGATTTTCCACATTAGGATTTTTTTCCCATTTTGGAGGAGGAATCATTTCTGCTAATCGATAATCATCCATTTGCATTCCAATGGATTTGTAGTATTCAGTGTTGGCATGAATCTTTGTCGAATGAGCAGAAGCATAGATTTGATGGGCTCTTTGTTTTGTTTCATCGGATAAGTATGCAAGGCTTTTGAGAGTGCCGCCCACAACAAAACTTACAGGAAGGACGGTGCAAGAGGCAGCCGTTTTGAGGAAAAAATGATGATCATAATCAAAGTGGCGAACAAGTTGGTAAGTCATCTGACCATTTTCATCTTCGATGGGAATGGCTTTTTTCCCTTCAAAGAAATATTGCATCGGAGCAAGGGCGATATTGCCCCATTTTTCTAGGCCATGGGCATCTTCAGCAGCAGAATTAAAAAATACACTCGTGAGGAGAAGGTGATAGAAAAAGACAACGGGCATTCCGATTTTGGCAATAAACCAGGAGCCTCGTTCCAACAAGGTAGTCAGCATAGGAAATACTATACCAACGGCGATCTTTAGCGGCAAACGCTGGTTCAAAAACCTGACTATTCTGCAAGGTAATGCAGAAAAGTCTTGACTATTCTGCAAAGTAGTGCAGAATAGTCGGTATGGAAAGATATCAAAAACAGGCCATTTTTCGAGATTTACAAAAAAAAATGGTGTTGCTTGCGGGTCCTCGCCAGGCAGGGAAAACCACTTTAGCTAAAGCACTTGCAAAAGAATTTTCCTCTTCGGTTTATCTGAATTATGACCACTTTGATGATCGCAAAATCATCTCGAAGGCATCATGGCTTCCTTCTGTGGAACTTGTGATACTTGATGAGATTCATAAAATGCCTAAGTGGAAGAATTATTTAAAAGGGGTTTATGACACAAAGCCAAAACAGCAAAAAATCCTAGTAACAGGAAGTGCGCGTCTCGAAATCTTCAATCAAGTTGGAGATTCCCTTGCTGGTCGTTATTTTCTTCATCGTTTATTGCCTTTATCTCCTGCTGAATGTGAAAAGATGAAAGAACCATATAACATCGATCGGTTTCTGCAGCGCGGGGGTTTTCCAGAACCATTTTTGGCTGCAGATATCATTGATGCGAATCGTTGGCGGCTCCAATATGTTGATAGCTTGCTCAAAACAGATGTCCTTGATTTTGAAACCATTTATAATGTGCGAGCCATCCGTTTGCTTTTTGAGTTGTTGAGAGAAAGAGTTGGTTCTCCTATTTCATATGCTTCGATTGCAGAAGATATAGCAATATCTCCAAATACCGTTCGAAAATATATTCAAATTCTTGAAGCTCTTTATATTATTTTTCGAGTAACACCCTATTCACACAATATCGCGCGTAGTCTGCTCAAAGAACCTAAGATCTATTTTTTTGATACGGGTCTTGTCAAAGGAGACAAAGGGGCCAAATTTGAAAATTTTGTCGCAACTTGCCTTCTCAAACACGCTCATGCAAAAATTGATTATTTGGCAGAGAATTATTCCGTCCATTTCCTTCGGACAAAAGAACGACATGAAGTAGATTTTGCTCTTGTGAAAGATCATCAAATAGAAAAAATCATTGAGACGAAATTCACGAATCATTCTCTTGGAAAAGGTGTCAGATATTTTTCCAATAAATATCAGTTTCCTGCATATCAAATTGTTAAGGATCTGAAACGAGAACAAAAAGAAAAAGATATTGAAATCATCAAAGCGATCGATTTTCTCAAAGATCTGGATCTATGATTCTCAAAGCACGCTGTAGGCGTGACGATACCAATGAATGAATTTCTGTATTCCTTCTTCCAGAGAAGTTTTTGGAGAAAAGCCAAGGAGTTTTTGGGCTTTGGAAATATCGGCAAAAGTGGTTTTGATTTCTCCGGGTGGCATAGGAAGCATCTCGAGAATCGCTTTTTTGCCAAGGTATTCTTCGAGAAGACGAATCATTGTGAGAAGCTCTTCCGGTTGATTGTTGCCCAAATTGAAGATTTCAAATTTTGCATCGTAATCTAGGGCTGCGATGATGCCGCTCACAATGTCATCGATATAGGTGAAGTCGCGCTGCATATTTCCATTGTTGAACACTTTGATTGGTTTGTCTTCACAAATAGCTTTTGTGAAAGAAAAATAGGCCATATCGGGGCGGCCAAAGGGGCCATAGACGGTGAAGAAACGAAGACCAGTCATGGGAATCCCATAAAGGTGATGATAGGAATGAGCCATCAGCTCATTGCTTTTTTTTGTTGCTCCATAAAAGTTAGCGGGCTGGTCGGTAGGATCTGATTCAGAAAAAGGAATTTTTTTGTTGAGGCCATAGACGGAGGAAGAGGAGGCAAACGTAAGATGGATGTGTGGATGAGCGCGTAAGATTTCCAGGAGGTGAAAAAAGCCACTAAGATTTGTGTCATGGTATTTTTCGGGATGGGTGATGCTATAACGGACTCCGGCTTGAGCGGCAAGATGGACAATGTGGGTAATCTCATTTTGGAGGATCAAGTCTTTGAGTTTTGCTCTCTCGCAAATATCCAGTGTGTGGACAGAAGAAAGTTCTGCGGCTCTTTGTTTTTTTAGCTCGGGATCGTAGTAGTCATTGAAGTGATCGCATCCAGTGACAAAATGCCCTTCTTTTTCGAGGGCTTTTGCCAGATGAAATCCAATGAACCCCGCAATGCCAGTAATAAAGATCCGTTTGCGTGAATTACTCATGACCTATACTATAGTGCTATGCGAATTTTGGTTCTCCTCCTTTTTTTCGCGGCTAGCTGCACCAATCCTCCCTATAGAGGAAGTGATGTTTGCGGTGCAGATGATTTCGTGATTGATTCCTATCAGATCCAAGAGGGAAAATTTGCCATTCTTGAGATGGAAGGGCAGTGTATCGGATGTTTTGATGAAGAAATGCTTGAGGAATATGATGATGAGATTTGTGATGGAGATGTCCTGCAAGTTGTCCTTCATCATCCCACGCGAAGTGATTTGATTGCGACGGTTGCCTCGATTGGACAGAATGTTGGTTATCGGATCAAAGAAGGCAAAATCCATCTTCCTGACCTTGGAGCAATCAAGATCGGCGGACTCTCTCTTGCTGAGGCAAAGAAAAAGATGGAGTGCACTTATCGAAAGGAAATTCAGGATGTCGAAGTTTTTCTCTCCTATAAAGAGCGTCCCATGCAAAAAGTACAGCTGATGGGTCTTGTCGAAAGATCGTCCATTCCTGTAGATGGAAAGATTCGTCTCTTTGAGCTTCTCTCCCTTGCAAAAGTTCCCTCAGGGGCCAATCTCTTTAAGAGTTATGTAGTCAGAGAAGGATGTATGCTTCCTGTCGATCTCTATAAATTGGTGAAAGAGGGAGACATGTGCCAAAATATCGTGATGCGAGGAGGGGATAAAGTCTATATCGCTGATCCGGCTGCCTCTCCACTCATGGTTTTGGGAGAAGTGAACAAACAACGCGTGATCGATTTGCCCAATGGCTTTATGAGTCTACGTCAAGCACTTGCTGAGGCAGGAGGGATTCCGATTACAGGAGATAAGCGCTACATCCAAGTCATTCGGGGCAATCTTGTTCACCCAAGAATCTACACTCTAAATTGGCAACATATCATTCGTCTTCCCACAGAATCCCTCCTGCTCATTCCCGGAGATATCGTCTATGTAGCTGCCTCTCCAATTGCCGAGTGGGATCGCTTTGTGGACCAAATCTTACCTACTTTGGTGGGTGCTGATTTGATTACACGAGGGACGAAAAATGTTGGATTGATTGTGCCATGACCGAGCGGATATTCTATCTTTCGGAGTTTATCCGTTTTTTCCGAAAAAAGAAACTGGCGATCTTTTACGTTGGTGGAATCAGTTTTGTGCTGGTTTTTTGGCTCGCCCTTGTCTTTTCCAAACCCTACTTCTTAGCGGAATCGACATTTCGGCAGGTACAAAGCGAGCCAAATGAAGTGAGCTCTTTGCAGTCCATTCTTAGATCCATGGGAACTTCCCATGAAGATCCTTCTGCCATTTCGATCATGCAATCGAAAACCATGCTTGGAAAAGTCGTAGAAGAAATGGGACTGCAGGTTGAAGAAATAGGCAAATCTTATGGTTTTGCTCTTCTTTGCAGGGAGCTGGGCATTTCTTCTAAAAAGATTCCCTTCCTTTTTCGAAATGTTGCCTATGATGGGGAGATCACACAGACTTTTTCGATTCGGCCGCTTTCAGATGAGACCTTTGAAGTTCTCGATCAAAAGAAGAAAAAACTACTTGTTGGGAGATTGCTCGAGCCGGTTTTTTTCCAAAATGTTTCCTGGACATTAGAGCAAATGCCGCGTAGAAAAAAATGCTCCACATTTTATCTTTTTCCAAAAAGAACCGTATTGCCGAAGCTTCAAAAGAGCCTCAAAATCAAAACGAGCCGCCAGGATAAAAATCTTCTTCTTCTTCGGACAAAGGGAAAAGATCGGGAAACGGCAATGGGCATTCTCAATGTCCTCATGCAAAATTATCAGCAGCATTTGCATCAAGTTCATGAGGAATTGGCTGCCGAGCAAATCCGTTTCCTAGAGCAGCGTCGTGATCAATTGGGTCGCGACTTTGATGAGACATTAGATCAACATGTCGCCTATCTCCAAAGCGCTCTTGGTGTTGAGGGTTTTTTAGGTCTTACCCAAGAAATTGAAATGCTCAGTGAGCCCAAAGAAAAATATTCAGCGCAAAAGCACCAGATCGATCTAGAGATCAAGAGATGGAAAAAACCGACAGGCTTAGAAGCCTCAGCCGAGTACCCCTGGAAAGAAGGCCTCGAAAAAAGAGATGAACTCGATTGGCAAACCATCCAAATCACGCCGATGGAAATCTCGACAGAAGAATTTTCTGGCATGGATTTAGAGACCACACAAAAATTGCATGGGGGATACTGCGAAGAACTCGATCGATTGGCTTTTCAAAAGGAAAGACTCAAAGACTATCAGGAGCGGATTATAGAGCCCGAATTTGAACTGAGCGCCCTTTCACAAGTTCTGAAGGACCAAGTCAGTCAATCGATCTTCCAAAAAGGGGCAGAAATTGCTTTGCAACTTGCTGATCAAGGCAATCGGAGCGAAAAAGAATGTAAGAGACTGAAGGCAATGGTTGCAGCGCAAAAAACCTTTTTGCAAGAGCACATGGAAAAAAATGTCGAACTCTTAGAAGTGCAATCGAGTCAAGTAGAGAAAAAAATGAATTGCTTGCAACAAAGAGCTCTTGAACTCTTGCAAAAAGAAAAAACCAATGTTGAGCAAAAACTCTCTGAGATCGGCGTTAAAATGGCAGAACTCCCTGAAAAATGGCGACTCGAGAGCCAGCTCAAGCTTAAAAAAGAACTCACCATGCAGATTCTTGAAGGTCTCACGCAGATCTCCGAATCCAAAGTTCTTGGTAGACATCTTTTTCATATTGAATCCAAGCCCCTCGATGCCGCTGATGCTCCACTTGACATCCAATCGCCTCGTCTTTTCCTTTTTGCATCGATGGGAGGAGTTTTAGGGATCTTCTTCTTTGCCATCGGATTGCTTGCGTATGCATTTGCAAAAGGATTTCCTCTCTCTGAAGAATATTTACTTGATCGAAAATTTCAGGTGGCAAAAAACAAAGAGGAAATTTTCAGGCGCATCGCACTGGAGACACATTCTGGTGAAGTTCTTGCACTCATTGGCAACGAGTGGGGAGAAGAACTTGCACAAATTCTCCGCGATATCGGCCTTAAGGTTTCGATCTTCACCGACTTTTTCCAACTTGATTTCGATCAAAAAAAGAAAGAAGGACATTGCATTTTGCTTGCTTGCCCAAAAGAGGCCGATTCACCTGAGGCGCGACGCGTTCTTACGCTCAGCGACCGATTTCTCTTGCAGATCAAAGGAGAAAAAGCCGAAGATCTTATGGCATTTGAAGGAAAAGACGGTATATGTGTGCTGACAGATTGAAAACTCTTGTAACTGGGGGAGCCGGTTTTCTCGGATCCCATCTTTGCCAGCGACTGGTTGATCAGGGACATGACGTAATCTGTCTCGACAATTTTTCTACAGGCAATCGTGCAAACATTGCGCATCTTGAGTCCCTTGAGAATTTCACCCTAATTGAGCATAACATTTGTGAGCCCATCGAGCTTAATGTAAAGCGGATTTACAATTTGGCTTGTCCTGCATCTCCGGAACACTATCAGAAAGATCCAATCTTCACGACGCGTACCTGTGTCCTTGGATCGCTCAACATGCTAGAGCTTGCTCTGAAAAACAACGCCTCGATTTTGCAAGCATCGACGAGTGAAGTTTATGGCGATCCACGCGTTCATCCTCAACCCGAAAATTACAGAGGCCATGTCAATCCAATAGGGCCAAGAGCTTGTTACGATGAAGGAAAGAGATGTGCAGAAACCCTTTTTTTTGATTACAACCGGATGCATGGTGTCGATATCAAAGTAGCTCGCATTTTCAACACCTATGGACCCCGAATGCAAGAAGAAGATGGACGAGTCATTTCCAATTTCATTGTCCAAGCTCTCATGGGAGCTCCACTGACTGTCTATGGCAGAGGGGAGCAAACTCGCTCCTTTTGCTATGTGGATGATCTGATCACCGGTTTGATCCTCTTAATGAATAGCAATGAGACAGGCCCGATCAATTTTGGCAATCCCAATGAGTGGACAATTCTAGAACTTGCTAAACTTATCCTGGATAAAACCAGATCCCAATCTGAGATCCAATATTTTCCTCTTCCAACAGACGATCCAAAGATGCGTTGTCCCATCATCACCCAAGCTGAGCAAAAACTACACTGGAGCCCCAAGGTTCCCCTCGAAGAAGGCCTCGAAAAGACGATTGCCTACTTTATGAAAGAGGAGGTTTGTTGATGCTACCAAACGAAAGAAAACCAACAGTTCCTGGAGAAATTCTTTTGGAAGAATTTTTATTGCCGCTGGAGATTTCTCAAACAGACTTTGTTTATCATTTGGGAAAGAGTTGGACACAACCAAAATTAAGTGCAGTCATTCGTGGGAAACGTGCAGTTACGATCCCGATTGCCTTAGACTTTGCTGATGCTTTGGGAACTTCTCCAGAATTTTGGATCAATCTGCAGAACAATGTGAATCTTTGGGAAGAAATGCTCAAAAGAAAAAAAGTGCGCCGTCTTCCAAAATTGCAAAGCTTTCGCAGAAAATCTAAGAGAATTTAACATTCTTTGCCAAGAATGTTAAACGCAGACGAAGTCATAAAGATTGGAATTCCCCCCTATAAATTTATAGGGGGGAATTTTGGGTTTTTCAAACTATTCTATTAAATTATCGCCATATATTTTTATTGCTCTAGCTAAAACTTCAGGAAGTTTTGGATGCATTTTGGAATACATAGTATAACAGTCTTTATTTTCACCTATAGTAACCCCCATGCCAAGCCATTTCTTTTTTGACATCGAATGTACCATGCCAATAATTTTAAAATATTCCCCCATTAGATTCTGAATCTCTTTAGAGTCTTCTTCTTTGTTATTATCTATCGCTTCAATAAGTTTTTGCAAACAAGAAGTCATTTTTTCTGAATATTGATTTTTATCAATCTTTCCAAACAAATCCTCAAAATATTTCATCTGCTCTGCTACACTCATTTTTTTCAAATTTTCTGTTTCTTCATCTTCGAGCTTTCCAAATTCTTCTACAAAGCGCTGTTTATCTTCTTTAGCAGTCTTTTGAAAATTCTCAAATTGTTTTATAATTTATGACAGGTAAACACCGAGTAAGCAAGCTGTGTTACCACAGCTCACTCCTCTAAGAACCGCACGTGATAGTTTCCCATCATACGGCTCAAGCCTTTCTAAGACCGTTTTCGGGCGGCCCGGCTTCTCTTCATTCTATTTCTCCAAAATCTGATTTTGAAATATTCGGAGAATTTTGCGTCGTAAGGATTGGCTTCAGCTTTAATTTTGACATGTCTGACGATCGGAGTATCAGTGGCGTTTTTAAGCGTGATATCCTTGACTTTCGTGTCCTTTTTGCTGCGACGTGAGAAGAATACCCAATTTCTGTTTCCGCACTTTCTAAAATATTTGTGTCGGATCCAGTCTTTACTTTTTTGGGGATGTCTTCTTTTGGCCCATGTCCAGATTTTCTGGAAAATAAGATAGTCTGCTCTTGAAAAGATTTGTCTGGATACTACGTATTGGTTGTGATTGGCCCAGCCTTTTATAACTGGGTTGAGCTTGAGGATAAGATCTTCCGTTGTTTTCCCTCTCATGCTGTCAATGATCTTTTCTACGTTTTCTAGAAAGGCTTTGATTCCTTTCTCTCCTGGTTTTATAAGGAGTTTGGTTCCGTATTTTCTGATATTGAAGCCGAGAAAATCGAAGCCCTCATTGATGTGAGTTATTTTCGTTTTCTCTGTTGAGAGTTCCAGACCTCTTTCTTTGAGAAATGCTGTGACAATAGGTAATACTTTTTCTTCCAGTATTTCTTTGGATGAAGCGGTAATGATCCAGTCGTCAGCATATCGTACAAAGTTGATTTTATCTTTTTGCTTACCAATTGCGAGTACTTTCTTCTCGAGTCCATCTAATGCGTAGTTTGCAAGACATGGTGAAGCTAGACCCCCTTGAGGGCACCCTTCTACAGTGTTGTATAAGGTGTTATTTTCCATGTAGCCAGCTTTGAGCCATGTTTTTAGGACGTGTTTATCCATGATGACGTTGTTGATCAGCCATTCATGAGATATTTTGTCGAAACATGCTCTAATATCCCCTTCAAGGATCCATTGGGCCGAGCTCTTTTTTGACAATGCATTAAAGCTTGCTGCAATGGCATCATGGAGGGACCTTTTGGGTCTGAATCCATAGGAGTTCTTGTCTGCTAAAGTTTCTGCCACAGGATCTAGGGCCAGCAGATAAATTGCTTGCATGGCCCTATCTTTCATGGTAGGAATCCCTAGCGGTCTGAGTTTTCCATTCTTTTTTGGGATGTGGATTCTTCTGAGAGGAGACGCTTTGTAAGAGCCCCTTTTCAGTAGATCTTCCACTGCTGTCTTTTTCTGTTTCTGGTTTCTCCAAATGACTTTGTCAACGCCAGGAGTATGCTTCCCTTTGTTTTCAGTCACTCGTTTTATAGCCAGTACCATAGCGCTGAATGATTTTGTTAGGAGTCTTTGAAGGGCTTTGACCTTGTTAAACTTGCCTAACCGAGTTGCCTTTGCAATACGCTCTTGAAGTCTACGTACAACTTCCCGGTGGGATTTCCAGTTGATGGATTTCCATGTCCAGGTAGTTGTTGGGGGCGCACCAACTTTGGGTTTAACCACTGTCGCCAATTTGCTTTCCTCCATTTCGCATTCTTTAAAATCTCTTACAAAGAAAGACCACTCGAACGTCTGCCTGCTCTCGCAGTCGGATGATGTTGGTATTCCTCAATCCGTATCCAATCCATTACAGATTTGCATTCGCTTGTTCCGAGATCTCATTCTCACGTCGCCATCGGCTCTTCTTACGAGGAGCTTTCCCTAGAGGGGACGAAATGAGGTTTCCACGTTCCACATAAAAAGTTTTCGCGAGGTTAGGCTCCTGCTGTAGGCCGAGGAGGTATTGATAGCGTGAGTATAACCGTGAAATACTTCACCTTCTCCTATTACCGTTTTGGTTCAAGCGTAAAAGCCGGTTCCGCTTGTTTGGTCTCACGACCCTTCCTGCACAGGTTCATTTAATATTAGCCATATTCGCTCTCTTGCGCTTACCGGTTTGTGGCTAACCGGAGGATGTCGGCCTCGCGGCTTTCCTCCCGGAGTTTCCTCCTTTGCTACGTTGTCAGATCCGCTCTTTATTCAGGATCCTAGATTCTTCCTGCTATAAGGAAGGTCCTTTATAGTAGGACAACTCTTTATGCGACTTCGTGTCGCAGCACTGGTTTGACCAGTGGACTCAGGAAGGCTTGGCCTTTGGATTCAGTGAAAAAATGACGATGTTGTATCTTCTTTGTTGGCTTTGACGGT
>QIGB01000048.1 GCA_003228815.1 Chlamydiota bacterium
AATTCATGCCAATAGATCTTAGGCATAAGGAGTTCAGTTATCAAGAGAAAAATTTATTCCTGACTTTGCCATGAGTTTTTAAGGACGTACATCCAAGTTACAACAAAATTGCCATTACTAAAACTAGCTACTGAAGCAAGTTGTTGCCGATCTGTTGTATAAGTATTGACTTGGAATTCGTTTCCAATTTTATTACCAATGTTATCAAATAGTTGGCCATATATCCCATAATTTGACCCATCTTGCAAATCACTCCACCATGTCACAATAAAATTGCCATTTCTAAAACTTGCAACGGATGGATTCGCTTGTGAATCCAATACATATGTATTGACTAAAAACTCATTTCCAACTGTTTGTTGAGCGCTCACTCTGGAAAAGCATTCACTGGTTCCCATCAAGAAAGGAAAAGGATTTTTGGTAAATAGCGAAGCAGCGATTCCAGCAATGATTCCGCTCGTACATGAAGTCTTAGGCTGAGCTTTGAAAGCTCTCATTATTCGATGAATTAGCAATTGTAGTGACGTTTCTGCTGGTTCATTTGCCCAAGCTCGCTCATCCAATTTAAAAGCACCAACCAATGAGTGGCTTTCGATACAAGACTCCCTCAATTGCTGCAGATCTGCAATAGGTGGGGGTGTGAGTAACGGGGCAGCTCCATAGTGAAAAGTATTTACAGCCATATTAAACTCCTTGAAATATGACAAATCAGTTTTTCATCTGATTTGAAATAAGTCAACTAAAGATTTGCAAGTGTCAACGCAATTTAGAAATGTCACCCTTTCCCCCAGGGCGATCTTATGAAAAAGATTTGACACCCAGCACTCATAAGGAACTGTCTAAAAAATAACCTGGACATCTTTGCAAGTTTGTGACATGCAGTTCTTATGCCAATTACGGACAAAAATATTCAGCATGTTAAAAGCAAATATGAGACAATTGCTGATTGTCTAACGGAAAAAGAACGTAGGTTATGGGCGCCTTCTGAGGCTATTTCTCATGGATATGGTGGAGCTAGTCTAGTTTCTAAGGCGATGAAGATGTCCAAGTTATTTTTAGACAGTTCCTTACCTGGAGATTCTGCTGGATATGCGAGCCCTATTCCTCCTCCCGGTAATAATTTTTGATGGACCACCAATAAAGTCATAAAACTAAATTCTATTGCTGAAATCTTTAGCTCGACTTTGCAACTTTTGGCAACTTCAGTCATGCCGCCTGAAGCATCCTTTTCACTATAGCTTCCGCCCATTCTTTCATTTTCGGTGTAATATTTTTTACGGAAGGGCAAAATATCCCCTTCCGTAGAATTAAATTATCTCTCCATATTGCCATGCGCACAGCCCTCAACATATCGGAGAAGGTAGCATGCTTTTTTTGATACCACGCCGTCTCTTCAACTTTGAGTAATCCCTCCTTGCCCAATCGATCCCCCATCAGACATACCAGGCTATAAAGCCCCATGAGAACAGGGGTAGATCTACTGATTGCCTTATCGACTCCCATTCAACAATGCGATGGTGGGCATAACATGCCGAAGCATCATGAAACAAATCTCTCTAATTGCAATGCCCACTGTCGCCGAAAGTTTTATGAGCTCGTTACAACTTGGCCCAAAATAGTGGTCAAAATAATCGGATGGTACTCTACTGTGTTTGCGAATGAGAGATCGGCGCCTTCAGATCCTCTATTAAGGAGCTGTGCAGTTAATTTCTGCATAGCTCCTAAGGTTAAAATGGCATCAAGATCACAGTGCTCCTGCAATGCAGCAAATAAAAAGTTATTGCGATGCCCTCATCAAAGAGAAAGAGATCGAACCGAACAGCAGCATGGGAAAAGCAATCGCCTATTTGAATAACCATTGGGAAGGGTTGACCTTGTTTTTGAGAATGCCTGGAGTGCCCATCGACAACAATGCTACCGAACGACTGATCAAACAATCCGTCCGAAATCGGAAGAATGCTTATTTTTATCGCAACGAAACCGGGGCAAAAATCGGGGATATCCTCATGAGTGTAATGGAGACATGCGTTCTCAATGAAGCGAACCCATGGGAATATCTGGTAGCCATCCAGGAACATCAAAAAGATGTTCGGAAAAATCCCGCTCTTTGGGTGCCCTGGGTCTATGAGAACCGGCTTAAAGAGCTGAAACCTCTGACATCGTAGGAAGTTCTCCGACAATAATAGTCTCGTCTTCTTCTACCAAATGAATTTTGGAGATAAGGTCAGTCGAGATCTCCTCAATGAGCCTGTGGAGAATGCTCGCATATTGATTGTACTCCGGCCACAAAACTAGGTCCATAAAAGGCTTGGCGACTCGAACCATTGCTGTGGTATATTTTTGCCGCATGTAGCGATACGTTCGAAGTCCATGTTTACTGCAAATAGCTACAAAAAGCTTTTTTTCCCAACGGCTGTGTAGTCTTACAGTGTACTCAAGGGGCTGCGCAGTCATTTTTTCCTGGAGACGTTGTTTTGCAAACTCAGCAGCCTGACGCTCTCCCTCAGTCTTGGCCCCTGCAATGAGAGCTTCAATTTTGCGAATTTTATCAGCGATATCCATAGACAAATCTGGGGTTAAAAGAGTGAGTCTACGTAAATGCAAAATTAAATTCACGCACTCTCACCGCAAGGACACCATCAATTCAATTTGCGAGCTCATTCACACTCGCTGTAAAAAGGGCATTTATGATGAAGATCCTCATATCCAACAAGAAGACCTGATCACAATCACAAGGCCCCTTCAAGCATTTCTCAGAGAAAAATCCCCCGAGCTAGCGCAGCATCTCGAGAAATCAATCCTCGATTTTTCAAGCTCCTGACTATCAGTCACTTTTGAACAAAACCTATAAAAAGTATAGGTTTTAGTCGACAAAAACCTATAAAAATTATAGGTTTCTGTGTTATATCAAACCTAAGATGAGCAATAAAGAAAGACTTTGGAAAATTGCTAAGAAACAACATGGATTCTTTACCGCGAAACAAGCAAAGGATGCTGGTTACAAGGATTCAAATTTTGCAAGCCATTTACAATCAGGTGTTTGGAGAAAGGTTGGGCGTAGGATCTATCGTTTATCTCATTTTCCTGATTATGAACGTCCTGAGCTAATCATTTGGTCTTTGTGGTCTCACAATCCTCATGCTCCTTACGAAGGTGCTTGGTCACATGAAACAGCCTTAGAAATATATGATTTGAGTGATGTAAATCCAACTCAGATGCACATGACTGTGCCTGTTGGTTTCAAGAATTCCGGAAAACCAAATTTTATAACACTACACTTTGAAACGCTTTCTAGAGTGGAAATACAGAAGATTGATGGTTTTTTCATCACAACGCCAATAAGAACTCTCGTAGATATTTTTCGAGTAGGAGTTCTAGAACCATATCTTTTACATCAAAGTATCAAGGAAGCTCTCTCAAAAGGACTGATCACGAAATTAGAACTTGCAAGGTCAAAACAGTTTTATCCAGAAGTCGGGAAAATAATGGAGATTATCAATGAATAGTCGATTCAATTCCGCAGCTGATTTTAGGATGAGCCTTGAGACACGCTTAAATAGGATAGCTAAGAAAGAAAATCTTGATATACAGCGCATTCGTAGACAATTAGCTTTTGATCGATTTCTATCGAGAATTTTTTTTGTTCATCCAGATCATTTTTATTTGAAAGGTGGATATGCAATGGAATTGATCTTTTCAAATGCTCGAACAACAAGAGATATTGATCTCGTTACATTAAAAAGAAAAAACGAATCTTTCGAAAAGATTGAAATATTCCAGATATTAAGAGATGCAGTAAATGTTGATATGGACGATTTTTTTATCTTTCAAATCTCAGAGCCAAAAAGAGCTTTAGAAAATCCTGTTTATGGAGGAGTCCGTTTTGCTGTTGATGCATTAGTTGATCATCGAAGATTTGTAAATTTCAGATTAGATGTGGTTTCAGACCTACTTTATGATCAACCAAGGGAAATGAAAACAAAGGATTGGTTAGATTTTAGCGATATCAAGCCAAGCGTTATTAAGATCATTTCTCTCGAACAGCAAATTGTGGAAAAGCTACATGCTTATTCTTTGCCTCCAATCGAATCAAATTCTAGGGTCAAGGATTTAATCGATCTTATTCTCTTAATCAATAAAAACACACTAAACATTGATCAATTAATGTTTATTTTAAAAAGAATCTTTCATATTAGGAAGACACATAAAATACCCATAGAATTGCCTCGACCTCCTTCTTCATGGACAGCATCATATGAAAAATTGAGAAAGGTTTGCAGAATTCGTGATGATTTATTTCAAGGATTCGATAAAGTGAATAACTTCTATCTCGAGCTACTGAAAAAGAATGCTCTTGCTGAACTTAACTCAACACCCAAACAAAATGTATGATCAAACGCATTTTTGTCAGCATTTTCATTCTTTTGGCTATTTGGGGTACCGCCCGCTTTTGCCATTATCAAACGAAGGGGTTTCGTCTCGCTAAAATCGAAGGCAATACTACCTGTCTTGAGCAAGACTCGCCTCCGATGACAAATGATTTGCGCGTTATTCTCGGACAAAAATTTCGGTATTTTGGACGAGGCCTACAAAGCTTTTCATTCCTCTCTGAAGATGGATCCACTGTCCTTAAGCTCTTTAATAACCGCTATCAGAGAAGGCTTTTTTGGCTTCGCATCACTCCTTTTCAGGAGAAAATTGCCTACAACCGAGAGAAATGGAAAATGACATTTACTAGCTACCAAATTGCCTTCGAAAATTTACGAGATGAAACCGGTCTTTTCTACTTTCACCCAGCAAAAAGCAAGGATTGCCCCAAAGTGACTCTTGTGGACCCCATTGGGATTCAGCATGAGATCGATCTTTGCAACTATGCCTTCGCCCTCCAAAAGAAAGTCACAATGGCGTATCCCTATTTTGCTTCCTGTGCTGCAAAAGAGGATTTCAGCGGAGCAGCGAGGGGCTTTCGGTCTCTTTTTTCTCTTCTCAAGGGAAAAATGGAGCAGGGGATTGATGATCATGACCCCCTCATTCGGACCAATTTCGGATTTTATGAAGATCAGGCAGTTCAAATTGACATTGGCCCATTTTCCTATGACTCCACACTAAAAGATCCTAAAAAGCAAAAAGAGGAGATCGAAAAAATCAGCATTCCTCTAAGACATTTCCTCGAAAATCATCACCCACAGCTTCTCCCCCAATTTTATGATGCGCTCCAAAGCCTATAAATTTCTTTTTGCCCTGATCCTCTTTTTTAGTGTGGAACGATTTTGCTATTGGCAAACAGATGGTTTTCGCCTATCCAAAGCAACCTGTGCTCATGTCTACCCATTTTCCTGCCAAACAAATACTTTGCCGAAAAACCTCCCCCAATCTTTCTTTTTTTTAGGAAGTGGGGTACAATTCTATGCATTCCTAGGAGAGGACAACCAAACTATTTTAAAACTTTTCAAGCATCATCACATGGGACCTTCGACAGATCTTGCAAAAACACTCCTTCCAAAGTCATGGGCATCGCCCTTAATTGCTTCCCGCGAAAAGCGGATGTCCCATCTCTTTATGAGTGCAAAAATCGCTTTTGAAGAGCTTCCCCATCAAACAGGTGTCTATTTTCTCCATATTGGAAAAACCGATTGCGGTTTTGGAAATATTCTCATTCATGACAAATTAGGCATCGCCCATGAGATCGATCTCGATCAGACCGATTTCATCTTGCAAAGACGGGCAGAGCCAGCTTCGAAGCGCCTTTCTCGTCTGTTTCAAGAAAATCAAGTCGAAGAGGCCATCCTTTCGATGAAAAATCTCCTCAGCATGATTGAAAACCGATCCAAACTTGGAATCAAAAACAAAGATGGAAATGTCCTTGAAAACTGTGGATTTCTCGGCGACGAGCCCATAGAGCTCGATATCGGCTCATTCATCTACCGCAGCAAATCCACAAATCCCGATCCCCACGCGAAAGCAGTCCTTCGAGCAACCCTCCAACTGCTCGGGTGGGTTAAGAAAAATCATCCAGAAAACCTCAAAGCTTGCAGACAAGAACTTCTTTTTCAATATGGTGAAAAAACTCCTTATACCCAAGAAACTTAAAAAATCGGAAATTTGCCAAAGCTTGCCTGCTAGATTTTCGAACATCGAAGCAGGCCCTATTCGAATGGATAGGGCTGATGGAGAAGGTCTGAAAGATTGCGAGGCAAGGGAAGGCAAAAGCCGATTTTTGAAGTTTCTTGGGTATAAACTTCTCCTTTTTGGCATCCTCTTCATCGGAATGGAAAAATTGATCCGAACGCAAACCGATGGTTTTCGGCTTGAAAAAACAATTTCCGATTTTGCCCCAAAAGAAGAATGGGAAACCTCTTTTCCTTTGCCAAATGCAGAAATTTTCAACCAGTCATTTTATTTTCTCGGAAGCGGTGTTCAGTGCTATGCCTTCATAAGTGCTGATGGCGAGACCGTCCTAAAAGTATTCAAGCATTATCATTTGTGGCCCAGCTCAAAAATCTTGCGAAAGCTTCCTCTCCCTAAATTCTTACAAAACTGGAAAAATTCTATTCTTGCTAAACGAGAAAAACGGATTGGGAGCATCTTTGCCAGCGCCCAAATTGCCCAAAATCAGTTGCAACAACAAACCGGGGTTTTTCATCTCAATCTCAATCCAAAAAAAAGGCGCTATCCAAAACTAACAATCTTTGACAAAATTGGGATTCGCTATGAACTGGACCTTAGCAAAACCCCTTTCCTTCTCCAAAAAAAGGCCGACCTTATCTTTTCCTATCTTGAAACTCATAAAGAAAAGACCATGGAGATCATCGATTCACTATTTTCTTGCATTCATAACCGGACAGACCTTGGAATTTCCAATACCGATCCCATCATGCATCGCAACTTTGGCATCAGAGATGGAGAAGTAATGGAAATTGACATCGGGTCGTTTATCTCGAATCCGCATGTCAAAAATCCCCTTTTTGCGAAAAGAGAACTCTTTTATGAAACACTCGAACTAAAAGACTGGATCAGCAAGCATACACCCGAGCTGACAGAGTATTTCGAACAAAAACTTTTGCAGGCAATTCGGACATGAGAAGATGGATCATACAAGGACTTCTGTTTGTGATTGGCTTCACAGCCGTTGAACGCTTTTGTCATAAACAGACTCATGGTTTTCGCCTCCAAAAAATACAAGCAGACCTCCCCTATAATTCCGACTGGGAGACCCTACTTCCTGGAGATCATGAAATCCGAATTATCCAAAGTATCCTCTCCCAGCCCTATTATTTCTTGGCAAGTGGAGGAGAGAGCTATGCCTTTGTCTCCGATGATGGCAAATACGTCCTAAAATTCTTTAAACTGCACCACATGCGTCCCAAAAACCTCAGTGACGCTTTCCTTCCCACATACTTTCGAGAAAAAGTCCAAAAACAAAGGATCAAAAAACTCTCCACACTCTTTTCCAGCTGCCTTTTAGCGTACGAGAGATTTCGTGAAAAAACCGGACTTGTCTATCTCCATCTCAACAATACCGACAATTTGCATCTTGATTGCAAACTCTTTGACGCGATTGGCGCAAAACACAGCCTAAACTTCGATCAAATCCCCTTTGCTCTGCAAGAGAGGGCTTCGATGGCCTATCCCACCCTTTCAGCGCTTACCGAAGCAAGAGAATTAGAGGCCGCCAAAAAACGTCTTGGTTCACTCGTCGACTTGATTGTTGCTCGATGCGCAGTTGGCCTTTCTGATCACGATGCTCGCAAACGAAATTTTGGCTTCGTTGGAGAAAAAGCCGTTGAAATCGATATCGGTTCTTTCACAATCGATGAAATGCTAAAAACTCCCCTTGAAACCAAAAAAGTCCTCATGCATGAGACCCTCAAGCTACGCCGCTACATCAAAAAGCGACACCCCGAGCTCATCGATTTTCTAGACAAAAAACTCAATTCCTACTTGAGTGAGAAAACCTGATTCACTACACTCTTTTTTGGAGGTGACTCATGAGTGAAGAACATCCACGTCCTTTTTGGCCATTTCCTCGATCACGACATCCCTTTTCCTTTTTAGAAAATGTCGATGACGACTGGGATCTTCCTGAATTTAGCAACCCTTCTGGACTGACCATTTCAGAAGATGACAAACATGTCATTGTCGAAGCTGCTATTCCCGGTATTCGTCCCGATGAGATCGATATGGTCTACGACAAAGGGATCTTATGGATCAAAGCAGAGAAAAGAGAAGAAAGTGAAAACAAAAAGAAAAAGTTCTACCGCAAAGCTCTCGGCACCTTTTCCTATCGGATCGCCGTTCCGGGGGAGATCGATGAAGCTAAACAACCCGATGCAATCTGCAAAGATGGAATATTAAAAGTGACATTTTTCAAAACCCATAAAGGTCCTTCGAAGAAAATTCCAATTAAGGAAGGGTAATGCGGCGTAAATTTCTTGTCATTTTTTTGCTCGTTCTTGGAGTGTCGGCTTTTTTTCTTACCAAGGACCTATTCCTTCCTCACGTAAAAAAAAATGGAAAAAACCCTCCTCCTGTTACCGAACAAAAACCCTTTGTCATCATCATCCCCTCCTATAACAACGAAAAGTACGTAGAAAAAAATCTCCGCTCCGTTTTCACACAAAACTACCAAAATTATCGCGTCATCTACGTAAGCGACAACTCCCGTGATGAAACACTCGAAAACGCCAAAGCCCTTCTGACAGATCTCGACAAAGTGGGACGCGCCACACTCATTCATAATCCCATAAATTGCGGTGCGCTAGCTAATATCTACAATGCTGTCCACAGCTGCCACGAAAAAGAAATTATCGTACTCCTTGATGGAGATGATTTTTTTGCCCACGAAAACGTTTTAAACATCCTCAATCAAACCTACGCCGATCCCAATGTCTGGATGACATATGGAAACTACCTCGATTATCCCACCTACAAACAAGAGCCGCAAATCCGCAAAAAACTTCCCGAAAATGTCATTGTCAAACGATCTTTTCGAAATAGCCCATGGGTCACCACCCATTTGCGCACTTTTTACGCCTCACTTTTCAAGGAAATTCGCATCTCTGATTTGTTTTTCCGAGGACGCTTTTATGCCATGGGCTGGGACCTTGCCATCATGCTCCCCTTGCTCGAAATGTCTGCTCCAAGAATCGCTTTCATTGAAGACGTACTCTATCTCTATAATCGGGAAAATCCCATCAGTGATCATAAACTCAATCTTGCATTCCAAAGAAAATGTCATGAGGATATCTACAAAAAATCACAATATCTCACCCTGCATCATCTCCCACGGCATCTGATGCAAAAACACTCTGCCGACCTTGTGGTTTTTTCTGAAAACAACCCCATGCAACTCTTTGCCCTTCTTGAATCAGTCGATCAAAACGTTACCGGCCTTGGAAATACAACCGTCTTCTACCATGCGAAAAATTCCGAACTTGAAAGCCATTATCTCGAGATCAAACTCGAATTTCCAAAGGTGCAATTCCTCAAAATAGAAGACAATTTCAAAATCCTACTCAATACAATTGCTTTCGACTCTCCCCTTTCTGAGAGCAAATACATTCTCTTTGCAAAAGATTCCCTCATCGTCAAAGATCAACTCGACCTAACCAAAGCCATCTCATCCCTCGAAATATCGCAGGCCTATAGCCTCCATTTTGCCCATCACCAAAATCTCACCTTTTCCAAAGAACTAGACCGCCACCTTCCCCTTCCCCCAGCTACCCCTTTGAGAGGGATTGCTTCCGGTGAAGTTCCCTTTGCCTGGCAATTTTCGGCCGGGACCGATGATTGGAATACCCCAAAGCACTTTTCCTTGGCCCTATACCGCAAAGAAGACATTCAAAAAAGCCTCGAAAATCTCGATTTTGCCTCTCCTTCTTCGCTCGAATACCAGTGGACACAGGACATCCCTCAAGAAGAGGTTGGCCTCTTCTATGCCGATGCAAAATGCGCCTTTTTAGAGCCAGCCCCTCACCTATCCAAAAGAGCTCTTTCAGAAAAATTTGAGGCAGGCCTCAAAATCGATCTCAACCCCCTCTTCCAGGCCCAAACCCCCTCCCAAGAAATCTCCACAGACCTCTCCTTTATATCTAGATTTTAATTCCCCTAAATTTATTATTTCTTTATAATAATGGGGTTTATTTGGAGCATCAAATGCAAATCACAAACTTTCTTACATCTATATCCAAGACATCAATCATAACTTACGTTGTAGCGGCTGTGCTTTCCCTTGCAGCTCTCGTCATGTATGTGGCCTCGAAATATTTTTCCTCGCAGAAGCCGATTCCCGCCGAGCAAAGCCAAAGTCGCACCGCTCAAAGAACAAGTCATTCAGGAGCTGGAGTCCTACCCTACTGTATTCGTGACGATGAGGTATTCTTCTTGCTTTCCGAGGAAGGATATGGAAGTGCAAAACACACTTGGTGTGATTTTGGCGGTGCCAAGGACAGAGGAGAATCCCCTCTTCAGACAGCTGCTCGTGAATGCTGGGAAGAAAGTCGTGGCATCTTAGGTGATAGAAAAACCATTGAACAAAACATCTCATCTTCCCCTGTTATTGGCCAAAGATACAAAATGTTTTTCCTGAGAGTTGATGCTTCTGAAAGAATAACGAATGCAGACTTCATATCAAAAAAATTTAGAGATCATCATCGTATGGAAAAACCCCAAATTGCATGGGTTAAGGCAAGTGATGTATTTGCAGCTGTTCGAAACAGAAAACCATTCACACTTGCATCTTCTGAAGAAAACCTACGAGGATTTTTTGCAAAAACGATTCACGAAGCATTAAAAACCCCTCCCGAGAAAGCAATATTAGATCAGATCTGCCAAATTACCCCTCCCTTGGCAAAAACAGGATAAATCAAATTTAAAACTTTATCTCACCCGTGAATATCTCCTAGAGATTTATTGTCTTATTCTCTATTTTATTCATGTGAATGAAATCACCTTCTTGATACAGATCCTTTTTATTTTTCTTTTTTCTTATGGTGCATTTCGCCTGGGGAAAGGCGCTCTCGTT